>NZ_JAUBVF010000151.1:0-1737 GCF_036705685.1 Microcoleus sp. AT3-A2 | reverse complement strand
TTCAGCCTAAAAGCGTTTGGCTTCCAAGTTTTCACAACTGATAAAGAAATCCGACCGACATCTGCGGAATGTGGGTTTATCATTTAAATGATGAAGCCTTATACCATTTTTCTAAAGATGTGCTAGAGATAAAGAATGTAAAATCCAAGACCATCCGGTGAGAAGACCAATGATACGCGGGCGTGAAAGATGCCAAAATTTCCTGGACTTTTATGCGGAGTTCGTCAAGATTACTAAACACCGACAATCTAAAAAATCTTTCAGATATTCCCACACTCTTTCTGTCGGATTTACGAACGGACAACCCGGAGGCTGAAATAGTAAAATAACATTGTCTGGTAATTCAGATGAGTCCAGCTTATGAGAGGGTGCGTTATCAACTTGAATGATGTGTAATTCATGAGGATATTGTTTTGACAAAAGTTGTAAATATGCTTCAAAACAAACTTTGTCTAAATGCGAAAACTCCCAAAAAAAACTTTTTACGCTCTGCGCTCGATACTGCCCCATACAGCCAAAAAAACTCAAATTTCCATTGATGCTTCCCGACGCGCTTTACGCCTGAAAGCGTCAGCTTGCGCCGACGAATTGTATGCAGTCCTAGCCGCATTTCATCACTGCACCAAAAGATGAGTTTTTTATATGTGTTTGCTTGAGGTAAAGCTTTGTCTAGTAGAGCTTTTATCTGTTGATGCCAGCTATTTTAAAATTCATTAATTACCGTAGATTTCTGAGAAATACTGCGAGGTCTGGGAATTTTAAATTTACTTTTTAATTCTTCTATTACTAAAGAAATCCTATACTGTAGCACACTGCTTGCTAGCACAAGTTCTCGAAGCAAAAGGGGAGACAACAGCAGCTTTTTCTTGCTGGCAAAAATGCCTGAATTGCTCTGCCCAAGGCCAACAACAAGAAGGTGTGGCGTGGAAACTTCCAGAATTAAGTATTTGGAAGAGTTTTGCCTGCGACAGGCTCAGTGCTTCGGGCAGAGAACCTAATTAAATTACAGTATGGTGCGTCAGTAGTTCTCAGTTTTTCTATCCTACTTCACCATTTAACTAGCTGACGCACCCTACTGAAAGCTCGCTAACAATTAAAGTTATTTAGTTCGGAGGAACTATCGGATCGTCCTCTCCAGAACTGCATTTTGTTCTGCGCTCAGCTTGGGCAATTTCCATCAAGGGATAACTACCAACTGCTGACACTAAACTTGCCTCTACATTGGCAATTATTTCTCCGGCAGCATGGGGAACCCCCATTACTAATAATGTCAGGGGGGTAGATAAAACTATAGGTATCACAGCTCGTTTCTCCGTCAAAGAAAGGGATAAGGGAGAAGCTAGTTGGCCAACTGCGCTCTATTATTAACCAGGGGGTAGGGAGAGAATTATGCAAAATTTTCAGAAAAAATTTCCCCTCATCAAGCTCCAAATCTTCTCAGTGTTTGCTTTACGGATTATTAAATTTTCTGTAAATCTTACATTGAGACGCAATTAAATCCTAGACAGAGTACATCTCTGAGGTAAAATCAAGTCTAATCCTTTAATTGCTCAGGCATAGTCTCATGCCAATTCCCAAACTCAGTGAAGCGACGATCCAGCATAATACCTCTGCCGCCTCCCTCAAGCGCGGTGAAACTTACTATTTAGCGGGTAATGTTACTAGTACAGCTCGGCGTAAGTACACAGACTATATTTATGGTAGAATAACATAGTTAGCTGAGACCCGTTTAGGTGG
>NZ_JAUBVF010000116.1:0-5682 GCF_036705685.1 Microcoleus sp. AT3-A2 | reverse complement strand
TAGTCATTAGTCATTAGTCATTAGTCATTAGTCATTAGTCATTAGTCATTAGTCATTAGTCATTAGTCATTAGTTATGTGTTACTTGTAGCAACTGACAATCCCTAACTGACAACTGACAACTGACAATCGCCAACTGACAATCGCCAACTGACAACTCACTACTCAGCTATGATTCACTCTAGCCAAATTACCAACAATCCAGACGCGGTTTACGCCCAACCGAACCGCACTTACGATCGCACCCCCCGCCGGGGAAAGCACAAAATATTTATCGGCATGGCCCCCGGTGTCGGCAAAACTTTCCGAATGCTGGAAGAAGGACACAGGCTCAAATCTGAAGGCATTGATGTGGTAATTGGACTGTTAGAAACTCACGGGCGGAAAGAGACAGCAGCTAAAGGCGAGGGACTAGAAATAGTGTCCAAAAAACAAATGCTGCGCGGCGAAAAAATGCTCTAGGAAATGGATACGGATGCTGTCATAGAACGCCGTCCTCAATTAGCATTAATAGACGAACTAGCTCATACAAACATTCCTGGTTCTCTGCGAGAAAAACGATATCAAGATGTCGAAGAAATTCTCAAAGCTGGGATTGATGTTTTCTCCACCCTCAACATTCAACACATAGAAAGTCTCAACGATTTAGTAGCTCGAATTACCGGAGTTGTAGTGCGAGAACGAGTGCCCGATCGCGTCCTCGAAGATGCTGACGAAATAGTCGTTGTCGATGTCACGCCGGAAACTTTAGAAGAAAGGTTGCTAAAAGGCAAAATTTATGCTCCCGAAAAAATTGAACAATCTTTAGAAAACTTTTTCCAGCGCCGCCATTTAATTGCTTTGCGAGAACTCGCCCTGCGAGAAGTCGCAGACAATGTGGAAGACGACGCAGCAACTTTAAAAGGTCAATCTTGCAACATTCACGAACGAGTTTTAGTGTGCATCTCGACTTATCCGAATTCCTTACAACTGCTGCTGCGGGGCGCGAGGATTGCTAGCTATATGAATGCCCCGTTTTATGCTCTGTTTGTCAACGATCCAGACCGATTTTTAACAAAAGCAGAAAGCTTGCACGTAGAAACTTGTGAGAAACTCTGTAAAGAATTTAATGGGCAATTTTTGCGGGTAAACGGCACTAATATAGCCAAAGCGATTTCGGAGGTAGCTGAACAGTATCGCATTACTCAAATTGTGATCGGCGAAAGCCAGCAATCGCGCTGGAAATTGTTGCTGCGGGGTTCTTTGACTCAACAGTTAGTGCGATGCTCAAACACGTAGATTTGCACATCATCGCTACCGAAAAAGTCAGTAGTCAGTAGTCAGTAATCAGTAGTCAGTAGTTGTGAGTTGTGAGTTGTTAGTTGTTAGTTGTTAGTTGTTAGTTATTAGTTATTAGTTGTTAGTTATTAGTCATTTAGCATAAAAACTGCAACTTTTGGAGGATAGCTGAATCTAGCGGGCGGTGGATGCGCCCGAAGCTTTTACCTGTTAGGATCGCACTTGGTAAACCTGATTAAAAGTGCGATCGCTATGGTGGATATTTACATTTTCGACTTGCTCGCTATTGGCATCCTCCTGTTGACCGTCACCTTGGGTTCTGGATGGATTTCGCGATTCCCTGTATCTTATGCCTTAATTTATCTAGTTGTCGGTATCGGATTGGGGCCCTACGGCTCCAAGCTGATTAACTTGCGTCCCGAAGCTCAATTTATAGAAAGACTTACAGAATTTGTAGTTATTGTTTCTCTGTTTAGTTGTGGCTTAAAAATGAACCGCCCGCTGAAACTTTGGGCTTGGAATTCCACAGCGCGGCTGATCGGTTTTTTAATGCCAATTTCTATTTTTGCGGTTGCGGCTGTCGGTCATTGGTTTGTGAAATTAGATTGGGGCCCAGCGATTTTACTTGGAGCAATTCTCGCTCCCACCGATCCAGTTTTAGCCTCAGAAGTTCAGTTAGCTAATCTAGACGATCGCGATGAATTGCGCTTTGGTTTAACATCAGAAGGCGGTTTAAACGATGCTTTAGCTTTTCCCTTTGTTTATTTCGGGATTTATGCGCTAAAAGATGACAACTGGCAGAACTGGTTTTCGCAGTGGGTAGCAGTTGACTTGATTTGGGCGATTGGCGCAGCTATCGTTATGGGAATTTTAGTAGCTAAAGCCGTCACCTGGATCGATCGCCGACTCCAACGCTATCAACCAGCAGATCAATTAATGGAAGATTTCATTGCTCTCAGCACAATCCTGATCACATATTCCCTCACAGAAGTAGTCAACGGCTACGGATTTCTCGCAGTTTTTGTAGCAGGAATTGTGGCGCAGCGGACTTATTGCGACACAGAAAAACCGCTTTCCCAACTGCACTTTACCGAGCGCATAGAAAAGTTAATGGAAGTAGCAACTATTTTACTATTAGGTTCGCTTTTGCGCCTAGAGCCTATGTTGGCATATGGAGGATACTCGCTCTTAGTAGCTGGATTGTTGATTTTTTTAATCCGGCCTCTGGGAGCTTGGATTAGTACGATCGGCAGTCCTTTGCATCCCGCCAGCCGCTGGCTTTACGGTTGGTTCGGCATTCGTGGTGTGGGTTCTATCTATTATCTTACCTATGCTTTCGGTCACGGTTTGAAAGGCGAAACCGCCGAAAAAATTGCCTGGATTACTTTTACAACGATCGTAATTTCTGTGATTCTGCACGGCATTACTTCCACGCCGTTAATGAACTGGTACGAGCGCCGAATCAAACCTAAAGTACCGGATTTAATTTAATTAATTCACGCAAGTCATACAGATTGTATGCGATATTTGTAGGGACACGGCGCTGCCGTGTCATTACCCGGATATGCGAATTTCACGAAATACTCTAAACAGGTTTCACCCCAACTAATAAAGCGAGTTCCCGCCACTTCCAATAACAGTCTGCATCTGTAAAACCAATTTCTCTAAACCAGCGCAATTGCGTTTCCACATCCAGCAATTTATTAGAGGGATCGTCTGGTCGATCGCCCATACCGACCACCTCTAGAAATTTCTGATGCAAAGCCTCTGTTGCGGACGCTACGTGCTCGAAATTGCAAAAAATGCCTCCGGGTTCCAAAAGCTCGAAAATTTCGGTGTAAAGCGAACGTTTGCGATCGTCTTCTACGTGGTGAATTGCCAAACTAGAAACAACTGCATCAAACTTGCCCAAATCCGGCAGCGAGTCGTCGAAATTGTGCTCGATTACCGTAACATTTTTGTCATCAGCAAAACGAGTTCTAACTTTTTCCAACATTGTAGGTGAAAAGTCGATCGCCACACATTCAACATTCGGGCGATCGCACTTTAGCAAACCCAACAAACGCCCGTCTCCCGTACCCACATCTAGAATTCGCTTGACAGTTTTCGGCACTTCCCCCAAAAGTACCGCTTCACCTTCAGTGCGCTGAGGAACGCTATCAGCCTTAGCAAGATACGACAAAGCGTGTTCCGCAGAAGTCCAAAGATTGACTTGACTCCTTATTTTTTAATCCTCATCAATTTCGCCGTTTTTATGCGTAAAAATCCAACCATTATTGTTAGATTTCGCGATTAAGTAGGGTGTGCAATGCACAACTTACTACTATGAGTCAGCTTTCGCCCCAGCTAATAAAGCGAGTTCCCGCCACTTCCAATAACAGTCTGCATCTGTAAAACCAATTTCTCTAAACCAGCGCAATTGCGTTTCCACATCCAGCAATTTATTAGACGGATCTTCGGGTTCGTGACTAATACCCAGCGCCTCTCGAAATTTATCGTGTAAAGCGGGAGTTGCGGACGCTACGTGCTCCAAATTGCAAAAAATACCTCCCGGTTCCAAAAGCTCGAAAATCTCAGTGTAAAGCGAACGTTTGCGATCGTCTGCTACATGATGAATCGCAAAACTAGAAACAACCGCATCAAACTTGCCCAAATCTGGTAGCGATTCATCAAAATTGTGCTCGATTACCGTGACATTCTGGTCATCAGCAAAGCGAATTCTGGCTTTTTCCAGCATTGTCGGCGAAAAGTCGATCGCCACACATTCAACATTTGGTCGATCGCACTTTAGCAAACCCAGCAACCGTCCGTCTCCCGTGCCCACATCCATAATTCGCTTAACATTTTTCGGCACTTCCTCCAACAAAACCGCTTCACCTTCAGTGCGGTGAGGAATTCCATCAGCTTTAGCAAGATACCACAAAGCGTGTTCCGCCGAAGTCCAAAGATTCACTTGACTCATAAATTTTTAATCCTCATAAATCTCTCATAAATCTAGCCGTTTTTGTGCGTAAAAATCCAAGCATTACCGCTAGCTTTGGCAATTAAATCATCATCGGGATAATTGGCCCAATCACCATCAGTGCGTGAAGCGAAGCTATCCCGAAGGGAATCGCCAATTTCGAGATAAACAACATCTGCATTAGAGTGGTTGACTAAATGATTCCCATCTGCGTCCCCCGCCGGAAAACCCGCCGCCATAGCCGGTTTCAGCACTTGCTCTCCCGAATTTGTAATCAGAGTAACTTCCCCTTACAGAACATAGATTAACTCATCTTGCCGGCTGTGCCAATGCCTGAGAGCAGAACAAGTTCCCGGCGCAAGTCTAACCAGATTTACCCCAAAATTTTGCAATCCAGCAGCATCGCCCAAGCGTTTTTTAACTCTCCCCAAAACAGCAGCGTTGAATTGCTCAGGGTACTTGGAACCGGTAACTTACGGCACATTTTTAGGAGCGATAATCATATATTCTAACCCTCCCATCTATGCTTACAAACTACTCAAATCCGAGCTTACTTTTTCGGAATTCCAATAGCTCTTAATGCAATACCGGATAATCCAGGTACTGTATCATCCTAATCTACTTTTCCGCGATAGCTTCGCAAGTACCTCAAATTTTATGCTATTTTCTTGCGAGTGCGATCGGCACTGACAGCGAATTGTTGCTGAACGTATCGATGAGCTTCTCCTGTCTTTGGAATAGAAAGTCCTTGGCTATCCCGTAAATAGTTTCGCGCTTGAATGAAAGCTGCATAGTAGGATCTAATGATAAGCTATTGCACATTTAAACTGTGATACAAGAAGCATTACCATTGTTTTTGATTATTAGCTCCCCTTTAATTATTACTTGTCCTTCAATTGAAAAGCTATGCAATAAATACTCTAGCTCTTCAATTGATGTAAAAAATCGATGGAAATATATTTTTTTCTCGAATGCCATACTAATTTAATTAAGTTATGGTCGGGGCTGTATTCGGAGATAATAGAATCGGTAGTGCCCTGAAGGAAAGGTTCAAGATCATAAAACAAAACCGAATTCAAAAAAAAGTAGGTATCTAGAGTTCTAAACTAGCATTATAATGATGTAGAAAACTCCAAATTGCAGCAATATGATTTTCCAATTTTTTAGATAAGGATAAGCTCTTTCTCACCAACCCTTGATACTCGTTGTCGAATGGTGCAGTTAAATCGCTCGATATAGCTGGTACAACCACTATCGAGAGTCTAAACTATAATGACGTTTACTGGGCAATACAGAATCATAAGCACTCCAATGGTCAGTATAAACTACAGCACATTGACGGTAAACAGGTGGCATGGAATTCCATAACAATACTCCGGACAGTTTTTAAAGAGGGATGCGATGCCTTCGGCAACCAATGCTTACGCAATAAGGCAGAGAAGT
>NZ_JAUBVF010000115.1:0-5790 GCF_036705685.1 Microcoleus sp. AT3-A2 | reverse complement strand
AAGCCTTTTAAGTGGACATATAAGGGTAAAGTCTTGGCGGCCTAATAGTCTGTGTATTTACGCCGAGCTGTACTAGTAGGATTTAAGGTAATCCGACCTGCCTCGATTTTAGACATTTCCAGCACGTCATTAATCAGCGTCAGCAAATGCTCGCCAGAACGACTAATGATGCCAATCTGTCCCTGCTGTATGTGAGAAAGGGATGAGTCGCGGGCTAACACTTGGGTAAAGCCGAGTATTGCATTGAGGGGAGTTCGCAGTTCGTGACTCATTTTTGATAAAAATTCGCTTTTAGCCTTGTTAGCCGCATCTGCTACTTCTTTGGCTTGTTGTAAGGCTTCCTCTGCTTTTTTGCGCTCCGTAATATCGCTTGCTGTGCCAGTTATTCCTAGAACCTTTCCCTGGGAATCCCGTACCACCATTGAATTAACCCGGAGATTGATAGGTCTACTATCTTTAGCTAATTGTATAGTTTCATACTGAAACACGGACTCTCCGCTCAGTATACGTTGGAATATCTCGTTATCTTTGGGAAGTTGTTCAGGTGGCTTAAAAGCACTGAATTTCCGGCCTGTCATTTCTTCAGGGCAGTAATCAAAAATATGTTTGACAGCAGCGTTGACGAAGGTATAACGCCCTTCAGCATCAAGTGAAAAAATTATATCCTGGGATGTTTCAACTAAGTCGCGATATTTACCCTCGCTTTCTTTAAGCGCTTCTTGTACTCTTTTACGATCGGTAATGTCGTTAGTGACTAAGAGAATACACGCTTCTCCACCCAGATCAATAATATCTGCAGATACCAGCATTTTCCGCACTTCGCCTGCGGAAGTACGGCAATCGAATTCCTGATTGCGAAACACTCCTGATTCTTGCAATAGCTGTCTGTATCTGTCACATTCTTCTAAATGAACCCAAACATTTAACTCAATGGGTGTAAAACCAATTACCTCTTCGCGAGAGTAACTAAAAGTGTTGAGGAAACTGTCATTTACTTCGATGTAGCGTCCATCTGCGTAGCGGGCGATCGCGATCGGGTTAGGACTAGAACGAAAGGCTGTAGAAAACTTTTCTTCAGACTGACTCAAGGCTATTTCTGTCTGCATTCTGACAGCGATTTCCTCTTGCAATTCTTGAGTTCTTTCTATAACCTTACGTTCCAGCGTTCGTGAGTAGTCCCCTAATTGGTCATATAGTTGGGCATTTTTCAGGGAAATTGCCGCTAGGGAACACAACAGTCTTACCACGGATAAGCGGTTGGGAGTAAACGCACCTGTAGTTAAATTGTTTTCTAAGTAAACAAGACCGATAAGTTTACCTTGCCCTTGAATGGTAGCACACAAAATAGACTTAGGCTGATGCAATTTTATGTAAGAATCATTGAGAAAATTTTCAGCAATACGCGCATCGGCTATAACGACATCTTGTTGAGTTCTAGCAACATAATTAATTACGGAAGGTGGAACTAATGAACTGTTTTCAACCGGGACGGCTTGAGGCACAAATACTTGATCTGACTCAATCGTCCCGGCTGCTTCTATCCACAGCTCGCTGCCTCTATCTAAGATGAGGAAGCCCGAAGTAGCCCCGGCATTTTCTAAGACAATTCTCAGTAATTTTTCTAGTAAATTATCGAGAACAATTTCCCCAGCAAGCACTTGCGAGGCTTTCATTACTGTCCCAAAATCTAGTATATTTGTATCTGTCATTGTGCTTGAAGCGAGTAACTGGGTGCTGTTTATAGAGACAGTCTCTCGCTTAACAATGCTTTGAAGTAACTGTGGATACCTTTCTTCTAAGTCTCGAACCTTGGCTACTGCACCCCAGCGAGCGTAGCAGTAATAAGCCTCTTGCATATAAGCTTGCGCCACTTTTTCTTTGCCCCAGTCGAGGTAGAATTTAGCTGCTAGTTCGTTAGCGAGGGCTTCTTCTTGGATGTATTCGTTTTCTTTCGCTCCGGCGATCGCACGATCGTACATTTCAATAGCTTCTGCCCTCTGTCTGGCAACTCGGTATTTCTCTGCTTCTACCAACTGCCACTTATGCAAATAATTCATGGGGGCGTGTTCTGCCCAATGCTGCAACTTCCTTTGATTTTCCTGAACTCGTTGCCGCTGCGTTTCTAACTCCGTCTCGGACTCAGGAGTGGCAAGGGCTATGAGTGAGTCATAGAAATATAAACCAGCTTCGGAAATACTTCCTACGCTTCCCGCTATATACTGTCTTGCTCGATCGACATCTGCGGAGGCCCCAGCAATGTCTTCCAGCAGGAATCTCAACGTCGCCCTGTACAGATAGAAGATGCAGAGTCGGTAAAAATCGTTAGAGGCAAGCGACTGAGAAACCAGCTTCTCGTCATAGCCTTCCTGTTCAAAGGAAATCTCCAAGTTGTTTGGATTACCCAATAAAAACAGCGTTGTTTCCCAAAAAACCGAACAATAATTTGCCGTCGTTAGTTGGTTGAGGTCGAGTAATTGCTGGCGGTATGCCCGAATTTGGGGCTCAAGTTCTGCCAAAGGTTGACCGCAGCAGTAGGCATTTAGACAAAAAGTATACAAATCATACCCGACAAACTCTAGATTGCCTGTTTCTAATCCGGCTTGATAGCCTGCCTGAAGAATGGGGAGGGTTTCCCGCAAATGCGATTTACGATGGTGCAAACAGAGTCCGAGTGCAGCAAAAGTTGCAGAGCGAATATTTTTGGCATCCGCGCCACTGGCAAGACGATAAGCTAATCGGCCAAATTGATCGGCTACCGTCACATCTTGTAGAAAGTTGTTGAGAATCATCCCATAACAACTATAGCTATAAGCTGAAGTACGACTGTTGCCATATTGGATAGATAAATTTACCTGTAAGGCAGTCACCAGCGCAAACAAAGACGAACCACCCAGATAACAAGCTGTCGCCATAGTTGCCGCCACTTGCATCGCGGCCAGCTTTTGGGCATCCACCATCGCTGGCAGATCGAACAACTCTTCAATCGGTCGATCGCCGAGCAAGCTATTAATTTCCTGCACTGCTTGCTGAATATCTTCTGATGTAGCACTATCAGGCAATTCAACTCCTAATTCTTTGAGACTCAACAAACCGATAGCAATTGCTTCTAAAAACTTGTTCTGGGACGATAATGCCTGAATTTTGACGATGTAAACGTTCACTCGCTCTAGGGGAGTTTTGGTATGATAAATCACACTGTCAATCCACTGATTCATCTGATCAAAATCACCACAGAGTGAAGCCACTTCTGCAGCTATTTCGTGCAAGTTCAAGGTCATCTCGTACTGTCGTTGCCAAGCGCTCTCTCCAAGCAAATTTAGCCCGCTCACAGCATACTCATGAGCAGCTTGATAAGCAGTAGCGGCTCTGGCTTTGCGGCAAGCAGTTAGGTTAAGTTGGGCGAGTTCCTCCCTTTCCTGTTGTTCCACAACCAGTGTGGTTCCGTAGTTCAACTGATTGACTAATTCAAAAATGCGTTCTTCTCTGGCTTCTGCTGAAATTTGTTGCAGGAGTAATTGCCCGATTTGATAATGAGCGATCGCGCGTTCTTCTTCGGGAATCAAAGAATAAGCAGCTTGTTGGACGCGATCGTGCAAGAAACGATAGGCAACGGTTTGAGTAGTCGTTTCAGAAATCGCCTGTTGAGCGCCTACATAAAATTTATAAACTTCACTTTGGGGAATAATCAGCTCTTCCTGTAAAGCTTTCCACAATGCGGTTGCGGTTTCCGTCTCTGAACTCTCTGAAACAATAGCTAATGTTGCCAGGTCGAACTGGTTGCCAATGCAAGCGGCTAATTTTAAAACAGACTGAGTTGTTGCTGGCATTTTTTGCAACTGCTGTGCCATAAATAGCACCACATCATCAGTGAGCGCTGCCTCTCGAACTTGGCTAATATCGCACTGCCAATGTCCCGATTGCACCTCAAAAGTGATTAACTCATCTTGATGTAATGCTTTGAGAAACTGCGTTGCAAAAAATGGGTTTCCTTGAGTTTTTTGATATACTAATTCTGTCAGGGGTTGTGCCAAATTAGGATAACAAACTAGCGTATTCGCTACCAATTGATTTAAACTGATTTGATCCAGCGGTGCTAAGGTAATGGTATTGAGTCTTGTTCCTGCCTTCCTCACTTCATCGAGGGTTAACATCAGGGGATGGCCTGGTGATACTTCATTATCCCGATAGGCTCCCAGCAACAACAGATAACCCAATTGCGACTCATTGACGAGCAATTGCATTAACTTCAGTGATGCCGAATCCGCCCATTGTAAGTCATCCAAAAATATCACCAAGGGATGCTCTTTTGTGGTGAAGACAGCAATGAATTTGTGGAAGAGCAAATTAAAGAGATTTTGAGCTGCAATCCCCGATAGTTCAGGGGTTGGGGGTTGTGAGCCAATAATCCGTTCTAGTTCGGGAATGACTTCAATAATGACTTGTCCGTTGTCACCGAGCGCTTCGAGAATTTGAGTTTTCCATTCTTGGATTTTGGCATCAGTTTCACTGAGTAATTGTGCCATAAAATCGCGGAATGCTTGGACAAATGCCGAGAAGGGAATGTTGCGGTTAAACTGGTCAAATTTGCCTTTGATGAAATAGCCGCGCTGCCGGACAATGGGTTTATGTACCTCGTTGACTACTGCTGTTTTTCCAATGCCGGAGAACCCAGCGACTAGCATTAATTCGGATGTGCCATTTGCCACGCGCTCGAAGGCATTCAACAGGCTTTGTACTTCAGTTTCTCGACCATAAAGTTTTTCAGGAATCAGGAAGCGATCGCATACATCCCGCGTTCCTAACTCAAAAGTTTCAATGTTTCCAGTTTCTTGGTACTGCTGCAAACACCGTTCTAAGTCATGCTTCAATCCCAAGGCACTTTGATAGCGCTGTTCGGCATTTTTTGCCATCAGTTTCATGACAATATCCGAAATCACCTGGGGAATTACTTTGCTGTTTAGTGAAGGAGGTTGTTTTGCAATATGGCAGTGAACAAACTCCATCGGGTCGTCGCATTCAAATGGCAGTTTTCCTGTCAGCAATTCGTAAAAGGTGGCTCCCAAAGAATAAAAGTCGGTGCGGTAGTCGATGCCTCGGTTCATTCGTCCAGTTTGTTCGGGAGAAATATAGGCGAGCGTTCCTTCTAAGACGTTGGGATTTTGAATTTCTTGAGTTTCTCTAGGAAGTAAGGAGGCGAGGCTAAAGTCAATCAGTTTGACTTGTTTGGTTTCGGGATGTATTAGGACATTGGCGGGTTTGATATCTTTATGAATAACTCGGTTTTGGTAGAGATAGTGGAGAATCTCTGCTAGTTGCAAAGCCTTGTTGAGAAAATTTTCTAAAGATACAGATTTATTGGGTTGGTTTTGAGCAGTTGCAGCCTTGAGATAAGTAGACAGAGAGACTCCTCCAAAGTCCTCCATTATCAAAGCATAGGCGTTTTTGTAGGCTGCTAAATCGAGGGGTTTAACAATACTGGGGAGGTTGAGATTTTTGGCAATGGTATATTGGTTGCGAAACTGCACCAATTCGCTGAAGCTAGGGTATTCATTCCGCAGGACTTTAATGACGACTGGAGTACGATCGCTCTCCCGAACACCTCGATAAACTAAAGTGCGAGATCCTGCATAGAGTTGTTCTGTTATGCGATACCCTGGCAGGTCAGTAATTGTCTCCATTTTCCAGTCCTCAATAAATTGGGGGTTAGTATATCTCTAGTACAGCTCGGCGTAAGTACACAGACTATATTTATGGTAGAATAACATAGTTAGCTGAGACCCGTTTAGGTGG
>NZ_JAUBVF010000114.1:0-5837 GCF_036705685.1 Microcoleus sp. AT3-A2 | reverse complement strand
TACCCTATCTTTTTCTAGGCGATTTGTCTAGGATTGCCGGACTGTATGATTTTCAGGCAACCTGTCACCCCGTCAGGCCTTTCGCACTTTCTCAACTTGGTTAGATGCTTTGATTTCATTGAAAAGTCGAATCGCCTCTTGAAACGAAGTCTGACTCTTCTCGGTATCACTCATCTTTTGGTAAGTTAAAGCAAGTTGATAATGAGCCTCAGCTAAATTGCATTTTGCGCCAATTTTCTCGGCTCTCCTGAGTTTATGGTGTAAAATGTACCTAGTAATATATTTACCGTTATGAGCTTCCATCTAGACTATCTATTAGCCTTGCCTGGAGTCAGGATTGAAACTTGTACTCCCTTTGAGGGAAAAATTTTCTTGGGACTGAGCATTTTATCAGAAAGAATTGTTTGTCATCGGGAGTAAAAATCTACCGAAAAACTGCATCAAAATCGACCAATTCTAGTAAGAGATTTGTCTGTTTTTGGTCGTCCTGTGTATCTAAAAATCCCACTACGGCAGTTTGACTGTCCTATTTGTCAAAGCTATCCCACAGAAATAATAGATTTTTTGGACGTTAAAAGATGGCATACTCAACGATACGAACAAAATATTTATGAGGGTGTAAAATAATCGAGCATGGAGCAACTTGGACGAGAATAAGGACTGAGTCATGACAAAATAAAAGGAATATTTGAGCAGGTAAACACAATCAAAAAAAACAGAATTGGAAACGGGTCAAACGAATTTGTCTCTCTGAGATAAGTATGCGAAAAGGTCAAGGAATTTTTGTGACTGTTGTTAGTGACATCTCCGAAGGTAATTTAATTGAGATGATTGATTCTCATCGCTGTGAAGACATCATTGAAGTCCTTATGAAACAACCAATTGAGGTTCGTGAACAAGTTGATTAAGTGAGTGTTGATATGTGGGTAGGATTCCCTAAAGTTATCAAAAAAGTATTCCCAAATGCCAAAGTTATTATGGATCGTTTTTATGTAATAAAAGTAGTTAATAAAGGCTTAAATAAGTTACGTAGAGCAGCCGGAATAACAGATAAGCAAAGTCAATATTTATTATTAAGTAATCGAGTAAATTTAAATCCAGAGCAGATTGATCAATTATAATTGACACTAGGGAAATCAGAATTTTTGAGAATGGCGTATGAGATGAAAGAAAAATTTATAGAAATATATGAGACTAATTTAATGGCCAAAAAGCAGAACAAAATCAGGCGTTGCTGATTTACGGTATGAAAGGCTAAATATGCCAGTCATAGAAACCAGTATTGACAAAGCTTGGGGATTTTTAACTTATTTTTTTTCATGCCCTGATTAAGCAACGCCCAAAATCAAAGAATGGCTAAATCATGCACAAGTATTTTTTAGATAATCTGCATCAACAATTGAAAATCATTGTGAGGGTATTTGCAACTACTTTCTTGCTCGCACCACAAGTGGAGTCATGTCAGGAATCAACAATCGGATTAAGTTGATAATGCGGCTAGGGTATGGTTTTTCTAATTTTAATAATTTTAGGAATCGCGTATTAGCTGGCTTTTCTGATTATATAAACTTATAACCATAAGTTTAGGAGATCCTCTTTTTTTAGCACACATTGGCTCAATCCTTACAAAGTATGGGTTTGGGGCTGGTTGTTACCCCCCCAGGTTTTTGACGAATATTTGCCCAAATGGAATTATCGAGCCGTACCCCAACCTGAGTAATTCTTTAAGTTATTTATTTTTCATTCCTTAGCACCTGCTTGTACGTCCAGTGAGGCTGGCCACCACCGCCACTAACTCGGCAGCATCTACGGGTTTGGTCAAATGCATCTGAAAACCTGCTAACAGTGTCTGCTGACGATCGTCATTCCGGGCATAAGCCGTCAGCGCGATCGCGGGTAGCCTACCGCCCCGCTGCGCTTCAAGTTGACGCAACTTGCGGATCAGGGAGTAGCCATCTTCATCCGGCATCCCAATATCGCTCACTAAAACATCGGGGCTGTGATCGGTTGCGGTTTCGATAATGGTCAAAGCCTCCTTGACGGAAGCCACAGCCATGACATCAGCACCATACTTTTCCAGAATTGTGCTCAGCAACTCTAGCGCGTCAGCCTCGTCCTCTACCACTAAGATTTGTAAGCCTTCAAGGGTCGGCGACCCCTCTACCCTCCCATTCGCCTCGACGAGCGAGTTTAATGGCTCTGGATCGCTCGGTGGTAGATGGATAATCATCACGGGCAGTTGAACTATAAAGGTCGTCCCCTGTCCTATCCCTGGACTCACTACCGTTACAGTCCCGCCATGTAATTCAACTAATTGACGCACAATGGCTAACCCTAAACCCAACCCCCCATAACTGCGAGTGGTCGTGCTGTCGTGCTGGCTGAAGCGATCGAAGACATACGGTAGAAAGTCCGAGCTGATGCCTGATCCAGTGTCGCTGACAGTAATTTCAACATGGGAATTAACCCGCTGCAAACTGATCTGGACTCGCCCGTCTTTAGGCGTAAATTTGAGAGCGTTAGAAAGTAGATTCCACACAACTTGCTGCAACCTATCGGCATCACCCAAGAGCGGGCCAGCTTCAGAATCGAGCACGCTTTGCAGGCGAATTGACTTTACCTCAGCCGCCAACTGTACAGACTCAATCGCCGATTCAATCACCGGCACGAGGTTGACAGGACGGACTCGGAGGCGCAGCTTACCTGTGATAATGCGAGAAACATCGAGGATGTCTTCGATGAGCTGGGCTTGAGACTTGGCGTTTCGCTCGATCGTCTCCAAAGCCCGCGCCACCTTATCCTCACTCAGGTTTTTCTGCCGTAACATCGTTGACCACCCTAAGATCGCGTTGAGAGGAGTTCTGAGTTCATGAGAAAGAATCGAGAGAAACTCATCCTTGGCCCGGTTAGCTGCCTCTGCCTCTGCCCGAATTATTTGTTCACGCATCAATAATTCGTCTTTGGTGCGATTAGACGCTTCCAGTTGGGCAGTGCGTTCCTGCACCCGTTGCTCTAGCTCCACATTAATCGCCTGGATACGGCGGCGGCTCTCTTCTAGTTCCTGGTTTGTAAGGGCGAGTTGGGCTGGACTTGGCGCATCAAGCGCCACTGGAATTAAGGGAATCAGTAAAAAGGTGAATGTATAGAAAGACCAAACAGCAGTGACAGCTTTGATCAGTCCTGAAACCCAATAAATGGGGTGCCAAAGTGTCACTATTTCCATCAGGTGCGTCGTGCCACATAAGGCAAAGATAAAAAAGAAACCCACCAGCAGCATCACCGTGTGGGCAGGCAAATCTTTACGCTCATTTGTAAAGTAAACAATGGCAACCGCCACCGAGTAATAAGCGAGGGTAGTCAAGGCATCTGACGTTAAGTGCAGCCAGACTAGCCCCGGTTTCCAGAGGTAACAATGTCCGTGAGGAATGAAATTATTAGAAAAAAAGGTGCTCAAGAGGTCAGGCATATTAGTTTACGGCACTGTCAAGTTAATTTAGGGGGTGTCATCAATTCAACCCGATGACCGCAGCAGCCAGAAGAATCGGACGCCGGAAAGTTCACCGCCCTAGGGTGATAGCGCGTTGCGATTGCCTGATACTGCTTGAGGTTGGGGAAAAAGTTCTCAATCAAATGACGGGCTTTGTACAATTGAGCATCGTAAGTTTCCAGGGTCTTGCAATTGCGGCGAGGTGAAATCACGGTGGTCTTCCCCTCGGCATTGAGGCGGTCAATCACACGCTGATCTGGATCATAGCCCTTGTTAGCCAGCAGTGTACCCGCCACCCGTAACGGCTGCAGTTGGTCGCCTCCTACTCGCGTCACCAGTTTGTCGGGGCGTGAGGTGAAACCCCAACGAATCTCCTCAAAAAGCTCAGCAGGAAGATGTTTCTTTCAAGTGGGAAAATGCCTGGATCGAAAAAATGAGAAGGAGTCAGAAGACAGAATTCCGAATTCAGAATACCCCATCCCTGAAGTGAGTGTTTTCGGTAACGAAAGAATTTTTTCGGCTCCACGATTAAAATCGGAGCCTTGAAACCTGGATTCTCCATCCTGTCGCACAGAATCCATTTTGGCTCCTAAATGCTGAATTCTTCGGTAAATGTACCGCCGATGAATTAGCGTCGGCGGGAATTTGATCGGGAACGCGGATGGTGGTGGAAAAGCACCGCAAACGTCCGCTGGGGGTGAAGGATTGGATTATTATTATAGAGCTACAGCCTGGAGAACAAGGCTTCTGTGGCTATTTTGCTGGCTCTGGCGGAATGTTTGAAAGAGTCTGCGGTGAATGTTTATTTGGTGTCGTCGGCAAAGGAGCCGAGGCGATCGCAGCTTTGTATTTTACGCAGTGCCAGCCGTTGAATGCCCTGATTGCTTGGACAATGTGCAAGCTTGGTGGCTCAATACCCGATTCTTGACGGCGAAAACCCTTTTTTGCTGCTGGTGCAGCACGACTACGGACTGTTACGATCAAGAATTGGGCAACTGCGCGCAGCAGCCGCCGGCGTAGAGGTACAGTTGGGGGCAATTACCGGTTTTGGGAGAGATGCTTCGATCGCCATGAAGTTCGGCCACATCGCCCGCGTCGCTTGTTTGGACTTCCCCACCCAGAACACCCACGGTTCGAGATTGCTCGCCTCGGGGGCGATCGACAATTGCGATCGTATCCTCAAAGCCTAGTATGACTAGCTTTGGGACGAGTAGAAAAAAAACTTTCGCAAAGTAGTTGACAGATTGGGAAAGATTAGTTAAGGTTATAAAGGTGCGGAACACAAGCAAACGCAACGCGCCCCCATCGTCTAGAGGCCTAGGACACATCCCTTTCACGGATGCGACGGGGATTCGAATTCCCCTGGGGGTATTAAAAATTTAAGTCTGATATCAAAGTGATATCTAGTATGTGGGTTGTGCATTTTGCCAGCCCTTATTGCTATTATGACTTACCCACGGATAGCCAGAAACCGGGTTTTTGCTGAGAAGACGCGTGAGATATCGCAGCAACGGCAAAAATCGGCTTTCTTTAGTTTGGTGTCTTTGGTTGTGATTCGTAAGTCCTCTGATTAAATCAATTGTCATAATTAGCAATTAATTAGCAATCAAATATAATTTAGACAAGCTACCATGGCTATGTTTATTTCTTGTTGAACACGAGAATTGGTGATTTTTGAGCCATCAAGTTTTGGCTTGCTGAATCAAGGGATGATAAACTTATTATCATGCGATCACGGACGCAGAAAATGATTTATTTGATTTTGATACGGAATTGGAACATCTGCAAATTTTAGATAGTGAATGAGTAATTGAATTGAATACCTTAGCATATGTTCAGATTTAGAATAACAAAGACTTTTTCGTTTTAGGCGCGCTTGCGTAGTACCTTAATCTTGTATTTTAACCCTCAACTCTTATCATAGATGCTTTGCTAATAATTTGATCTCCATCGGGAATAAACTTAGGGTAAACTTTCCACCTATCTGTTACATAAAAATGGCATTTCCATTTATTAACAATCCCCCATAGTGGTTAAAAATTTTTTGCACTATGGTCGCCTAAAACCCATACTAGAATACCTGGTTTAAAATGATCTACTGCTGTCCATAACCCGGTGCAAGTTTTTTTTGAGTCAACAAATGTTTCTAATTCATTTAATTCCCCCACTTCGAGAGTTGTTTCTGCGTCATAAAAATCTGGCAAGAGTTTTCTGGCGTTGCTGAGTTAGAGAGAGAGAGTATGAATAGGAGGAATAATTTATGCAATACAAGCGAATGTAAATCAACCCATATCCGTAAAAATGGCAAGAAGAAAGGAAAACAGAATCACATTTGTGTCCAATGTGGTCG
>NZ_JAUBVF010000007.1:0-173004 GCF_036705685.1 Microcoleus sp. AT3-A2 | reverse complement strand
TTAGCAGGCATTCACTTTTTCTGAATATCATTATGTTATATTATACCAATATGCGTTTTAAATGCACAACAGCTTAACATCTCCTCTACTGTGCTAAAATCTATCCACAGCAATGTGTATACATGGGCAAAGTATCATAAACCATGCCAGCACAACCTCCACTCCGACACTACCTTTAACAGGATTCTAACCCATGACAGTCGATGAAGCTCTCGCCATTGTCGAAACAGTCCTAGATGACGACGAACAGTTAAACGACGTGCAAGAGCTAATCTTCAAACAGTCCTGGGAAGGCAGACAGTCTTATGAGGAAATTGCTAAAGTTTCTAAATATGATGATGAATATATTAAAGCCGCTGGCTATAAACTTTGGAAACAACTCTCAGAAGTATTTGACGAAAAAGTAAGATTAAAGCAGTTATAAAACGATATTTACGGCGACATCAAGTGACATTACATCGAACTCAAGTAATTGGAGTTAATCTCAGTGTTGCTAACTTAAGCGGAGCAAAACTATCATTCGCAAACTTAAGTGAATCAGATTCATCAGCAGATTTACATGGTGCAATTCTATCTGATTATCATACAGTATCCGATGAAATTATCAAAGCTGAAGACGCACATAACCAGGGAATTTTGTCTAGCATAAAAGAACGGATTTATCACTGGAATGATTTGCGCTTTCACAGCCAAGAACAAGTAAAAATTGCCGAAGCCCTCGATCGCACAAACACCCTCTTTTTCCCTAACTCCAAAGCGCGCCTCACAACACCCGCAGGCCGACAAAACCAAGAACCCGATTTCCTCATATTCCACCAAGGCAAATGGGGAATTCTGGAAATATCGCATCCCGACACAGAAAAAGATGAAACGCGCGATCGACTGTTTGCATCTCACGGTATCAGCATCATCCACTACTGCGACGCTAACAGATGCACAGAAGAACCCGATCGCATTGTCCGAGAATTTTTAGACATATTGAGTCAGGGATAGGGCGAGTGGTTTTTTCATAAGGGCGATCGCATAGGGGCCCAGAAACCGGGTTTTTTACGATAAGACGCGTTGTATCCCGCAGATTCGGTAAAAAACCCGGTTTCTTTGCTTGGAGTGCGTAAGTGCATAAGGGCGATCGCACTCCGTAACAAAGTAGATTTTGCCTTGACAAATTACTCGATTTGTGATATGCACGAGTGGTGGAAATTTTTAAGGGCGATCGGGATCTACTTCTGCAAAACGGGCGATCGCGATCGATCCTAACTCATTCCCCAGCAGCTTCAGCCGATGCAGCGAATCTATCCGCTACAGCTTTGCCAATTAGCGCCACCTGACTCAGAGGCAAGAACCTAATTTTATTGACAATATCTTGAATATCTAACGGATCTGAAACTGGCTTCCCATCCAAAAATCTCAGAAGTTCTTCCAGCGAATAACCAGCTCTCGCAGCGAGCTTAGCCAAGTTTTCAGTATCAGGAACCGTATCGCCCCTTTCCCAAAGCTGAACAGCGGTAGCGGAAACGCCCAAAAGCTTACCAAACGCTCGCTGACTCATTGTTCCGCGAGCAGTTTTGATGATTTCGCTAAGTTTTTGTCTATTTTCGATGTTCACGACTCGAAGGTTACTCAACCGTATCTACCAGTCTACTTACGAAGTGATACATCAACTATATTTCCCAGACGACTCAGCCGCCGCCGCGAGTCTATCCATCACGGCTCTACCAACCACGGCTAACTCACTAATTGGTATACATTGAATTTTTTTCAGCAGATCGTTAGTATCTACCGGTTCACGCATGGGTTTGCCTTCCAGATGAGCCAGCAGCTCTTCAAGTGTAAACCCGGCCCTCACAGCAATCTGAGCCAAATTTTCTGTATCTGGGATGCTCTGACCTTTTTCCCACAACTGAACCGCAGTCGCAGAGACGCCCAGAAGCTTGCCGAATGCCCGCTGACTCATCGAACCGCGAGCTAGTTTGACAATCTCGATCAATTTTTTCTTAGCTTCTGCGTTCACGGTATCAGCCACCAGATAACCACAATTCCCAGTTTACAGAACATCAACCATACTTCCCAGAAGCTACAGCAGCAGCAGCCAGTCGCTCCATACCAGCTCGAACAATCACTGCTAAGTCACTAAGTGGCATACATTGGATTTTTTTAAGGAGCTCGTTGGTATTGACAGGTTCCGGCATTGGTTTGCCTTCGAGATGAGCCATTAACTCTTCCATCGTAAAGCCCGCTCTTGCCGCAATCTGAGTCAAATTTTTCGTATCCGGGAGTACCTGGCCCTTTTCCCAATACTGAACAGCAGACCCAGAGACTCCCAATAGCCTACCAAAAGCGCTAAAACTCAGGTCGCCACGGGCTAGCTTCACAACTTCGCTCAGTTTCTTCCTAGCTTCTGTGTCCACAGTATTAGTCACCAGATCAACACAACTCCTAGTTTACTTATCTACCAAAAAATCTGTCTTTCTTGCTTGACAGCAAAAAGTTTACCAGTTAGAGTGTAAATACTTTTGAAATCATAATTGTATTTGTAGCCAATCAGGGGCAGTAAAAATGACTCGCAAGACACGCAATACACGTCAAAGCCTTACAGCCTCCGGTTGGCTAAAACCCCAGTGCTGGCAAATCTCCAAAAAAGAAGCAGCCGAAGCCCTGAGAATGCCCGTCAACCGCATAGTGAAAGTCTACCCCAAACAACATCAGGTAATAGTTGTTTACCTGAACAAAAAAGGACAAAAATGCAGTTCCTTTTTCAGCTACAGACTATTTGCCAGATGGCAACAAGAGGCGATCGCAGCAATTGCCAGTTGTCGAAACCAGCAAATCCTAGCACCCCTAGAAGTCATTGTACAATACGACCTCGAACATTTCAAATATCCCGTCCAAAGCGCCGATGCAATTTGGGAAGCCCTACTCAACCAGATCTCCCGCGTAACAAGGGAACTGAGGCTGAGCAAACAATGCGCCTAGTCCCCCATCACTCCATCAATTAGTAGAAGCAGCCAACTCAGCCAAACGTTCCTGCTGATCCTGAGAAATGCAAGTTTGAATAATCCCCTCAATATCCCCTTCCAAAACACTATTGAGCGAGAAATTTTCCCCCAAACGGTGGTCGGTAGCCCGATTGTCCTTATAGTTGTAAGTGCGAATCTTCTCCGATCGCGAACCCGTACCAACCTGAGCCAAACGCCGCGACTTCACCTCATCCTGCTGCTCCCGCAACTTCATCTCATAGAGCTTAGCCCGCAAAATCTGCATCGCCCGCTCCTTATTCTGCAACTGACTGCGCTCCTCAGTACAGAAAATCCGAATTCCCGTCGGCTTGTGAAACAAATCCGCAGCAGTTTCCACCTTGTTCACGTTTTGACCGCCAGCGCCGCCCGATCGAGCCGTACTCATCTCAATATCCTTCGGATCGATGTGAATCTCCACATCATCAACCTCCGGCATCACAGCCACCGTCGCCGTCGAAGTATGCACCCGGCCGCCAGCCTCAGTCACAGGCACTCGCTGCACCCGGTGTACCCCCGCCTCAAACTTCAGCTTGCTGTAAACGCTGTCGCCTGTAATTTCCAGAATCACCTCTTTAAAGCCGCCCATTTCCGCCAGCGACTCGCTCACCAACTTCACCTGCCAGCCTTGAGTTTGAGCGTAACGGGAATACAGCCGCAGCAAATCTCCCGCCCAAATACTAGCCTCATCTCCGCCAGTACCCGCCCGAATTTCCAGCATAATATTCTTGTCATCGTTTGGGTCGCGGGGGAGCAGCAAAACCTTCAAATGACTTTCCAAATTCTCCAGCTTCGCCTCAAGTTCCTGAACTTCCAGCGCAGCCATTTCTTGCATATCTCGATCGCCCGCGGCTTCCTTGAGAACCTGTCGCGCGCCCACCAAATCTTCCTGAGTGGTTTTCCACAGAGCAAAAGTATCGACCACTTCCTCCAAGGACGATCGAGCTTTTGCTACACGTTGAAACTCTTGATTGTCTCTAGCCACATCCGGGTCAGCCATGCGGCGAGTCAACTCATTAAAAGTTTGCTCTACCGACTTCAATTTATCCAGCAAATAAGATTCAGCCATTGTCAGTTGTCCTTTGTCAATCGATTTTAGATTTTAGATTTTAGATTTTAGATTTTAGATTTGAAGAACAGTCGGGATAGAATCTCGATAGAACTCAACTGCCTGCATAGCGAAGTCTTCAATCTAAGCTCTCCCATCCGAGGGCGGATCGATTTTAGATTTTAGATTTTAGATTTTAGATTTTAGAACTCAAGAGCAGTTAGGATAGAATGTCGATCGAACTCTACGCGATAGAACTCTACTGCCTGCATAGCGAAGTCTTCAATCTAAAATCTAAAATCCGAGGGCGGTAAGTTGCCAGTAAAAAGAACTACTCTCAACAAACTGCGGACAAATGACAATCCGGCTACTTCTTCTTTTTGCCTTTACCAGCAGCCTTAGCAGCATCTGCTTTCGGATCTTCCATTTTCAGCGGTCCAGAGGAAGCATCTGCCTTCGGCATTTCTACCTCGGTCATGCCGTATTTCCGCATAAAGCGCTCCACACGACCTTCAGTATCAATAATCTTCTGAGTGCCAGTATAGAAAGGATGATTTCCCGACCAGACATCAACTTGAAGCTTGGGTCTAGTTGAGCCCACAGTCATCACAAGTTCCCCGTTGCAATAAACCTGAGATTCGGGATACCACTCAGGGTGAATGCCTTCTTTTGCCATTGTTTTTTACTCTCTAATTTTTGACTTTACAACCATTTTAGCTGCCGCAGGACTTGTACACCAACAACAGCACGAATTTTGCCTTATATCTGTTGGAACCAGGAATCAGGAATCGGAAATAAACTTCAAAAAAAGGCAGATAAAATCTGGATAGATAATTTTTGCCTTTTCCTTCGTCCTTCTTCCTTCTTTCCTGGATTACCGTTTCGAGTATTGAGGAGCTTTGCGAGCTTTCCGCAAACCGTACTTTTTCCGTTCTTTGGCCCGCGGGTCGCGAGTCAAATAGCCCTCAGTCTTCAGAGGCTTGCGGTTGTCCGGGTCTAATTGACAAAGTGCTCTAGCGACACCCAAGCGAATCGAGTCAGCCTGACCTGTCAAGCCACCGCCTTCGACTTTTACCAAAATGTCGTACTCATTTTCCAGACCCAAAGTTTCCAGAGGGGCCTTAGCCAGAGCCAAATAAGTAGGATTGAATTGCAGGTACAAATCCCCCTCTTTACCATTGACAGTCAGTATGCCAGTGCCGGGAACCAAGCGCACCCGCGCTACGGAACACTTGCGGCGGCCGGTACCCCAGTACACAGCGCGACCCGATGTATCTGTTGCTTGCATTACTCATTTCCTCCCGGAATCGTGTGAACAATTAATTCTTCTGGTTTTTGAGCTTGGTGCGGGTGGTTGGGGCCAGCGTACACCTTCAATTTAGTAAACAGTTGTCTGCCCAGAGAAGTGTGAGGCAGCATTCCTCGTATAGCTTCTTCGACAATTCTTTCGGGCAAACGTGCTTGCAATTTGGCAAAAGTTTCTGTTTTCATCCCGCCCGGTCTTCCAGAATGGCGGCGGTAGATTTTCTGCGTGCGTTTTTTGCCAGTAACAGCGATTTTGTCCGCATTGATGACAATTACGAAGTCGCCGGTATCCATAGAAGGAGTGTAAGTCGGTTTGTGTTTCCCCCGGAGGTACATGGCAACTTCTGTTGCCAGACGGCCCAGCCGCTGGTCAGCGGCATCGACCACGTACCACTTGTGCTCTAGGGAGTCTTGAGTAGGGACGTAAGTTTTGTTCATTGTTTGTTGTTAGTTGTCTGTTAACTGTTAACTGTTGTTAGGTGTCAGTTGTCAGTTGTCAGTTGTCAGTTTTTAATTGTTAGTTGTCCTTAGTTTTTTATTAGTAGTTACCTAATGACTAATGACTAATGACTAATGACTAATGACTAATGACTAATTTTGGCTGGGTGTCGTACCAGACATCTGGGGGAAAGGGAAATTCTGAATAGCCAACCCGCAGCAGGCACAAACCTTGAGCGGGAGCGGCATATTTTACCATTTCTCGGCGTTCGTTGACCCAGATATCGGTGAAATTGTCGATCGGCCTTTCCCCGCGACCCACCTGCACCAGCAACCCCACCAGCAGCCGCATCATCCCGTACAGAAACCCGCTCGCCTGAACCTCAATATAGATAAGAGGCCCAGAACGCTGACACTCGGCCGCTTGCACGTCCACCCAGGAATGGGGGCGGGCAGAACCCGCGCGGTGGAAAGCAGCCAGGTGATGCCGCCCGATGAGCGGTGTCAAAGCTGTCTGAATCAAAGATTCATCCACAGGGGAGTGATAGCAGTGCCAAGCAAAAGGACGCACAAACAAATTAGGGGTCGGGTCTGTATAAAGGGTGTAGCGATAGCGCCGCCAACTGGCTGAGAACCGAGCGTGCCAGGTAGGTTCCACCTTTGCCGAAGCTCGAATTAAAATATCTTTTGCCAGTCGAGAGTTGAGAACGCTTGCCCAGCGGTGAGCCGGAATTGGGCCGTGGGCATCAAAATGCGCTACTTGAGCAGCAGCGTGAACTCCTGCATCGGTTCTCCCAGCAGCGTGCAGCGTTACCGGGCGTTCCAGAACAGTCGATATTGCTGTTTCAATTTCTTCTTGTACTGTACGCTGGTTCGGCTGTCGCTGCCAACCGTGAAAGTTAGTGCCGAGGTATTGGATCACCAGAGCAACGCGCTGTATCGATTGGGGATTTTCGATTGGGGAGTTTGGATTGTCAGTCATAAATCACAAATCTCCAACCCAAAATGGAATTAAACCAGTTCAACGATCGCCATTTCGGAATTGTCTCCTTGACGGGGGACTGTTCGTACTACGCGGGTGTAGCCCCCGTTGCGCGAGCCGTACCGTTCTTGTGCCGCCTCAAACAAGGCGTGTACTAACTGTTTATCGTAGATATAGCCCATAGCTTGGCGGCGAGAAGCCAAGGAGCCATCTTTGGCCAGGGTAATCATCCTGTCCGCCTCTGAGCGCAGCGCTTTGGCGCGGGCGAGAGTGGTAGTGATTTTACCGTGGCGGATTAATTCGGTGGTCAGCGAGCGCAGTAGGGCGCGGCGCTGGTCAGCCGGTTTGCTCAGTTGGGGAACGCGACAGCGGTGACGCATAGCAGTTGGTAATTGGTAATTGGTAATTGGGCGCCGGGATAGATAGTCTGCGAACTCGGGGGGTGAATTCTTTAACTTAAAAACTCACCTACTTAAAATTCAGAACTTTTTTACCCGTTACCCGTTGATTAACTTTTAGCTGATTTTTCCTGTGGCAAGGTAATGCCCAAGCGTTTTTGTAAAGCTTCAATCACTTCTTCTGCGGACTTCTGCCCGAAGTTCTTGATCTCGAGCAAGTCTTCTTGGGTATAATCCAATAAGTCTGCAACTGAGTTGATCTGAGCCCGCTTGAGGCAGTTGTAAGCCCGGACGGACAACTGCAATTCTTCGATCGGAATTTGGCTGGTAGGATCGGCTTCACCGGGATACTCTGGTTTGAGAGAATCTTGGGTGATGTCTTTGAGAGGTGAAAATAAATCTACCAGGATGTTTGCAGATTGACTCAAAGCTTCTTGAGGAGTCACGCTGCCATCAGTCCAGATTTCCATAATCAGCCGATCTTTCTCGACCGTCCCGCCTACCCGAGCATCTTCAACGCTGTAGTTGACTCTGCGAATCGGCATAAAGATGGCGTCAATTTGGAGAAAATCCAAAGCCGATCCATCATCGCGACTGCGGTCTACTGCTCGGTATCCGATGCCTTTTTCAATTCTGAATTCCATTTCCAGAACTGAGCCTGGGGAGAGAGTTGCAATGTACTGGGATCGATCGATCAATTCCACCTCTGAGGGCAAATCGAATCTATCGGCCGTAACTGTGACGGGCCCCTCAATCCGCAACCTGCCGATTTGTGGCTGCTGAGAATGAGTTTTGAGGACGACCTCTTTCATGTTCAGGAGAATTTCTAGAACATCCTCACGTACCCCTTCGATCGTGGCAAACTCGTGATTGACGCCCGCGATTCTGACTGAAGTTACTGCTGTTCCTTCCAAATTTGACAGCAGAACTCGCCGAAGCGCATTCCCAACAGTTGTTCCTTGACCGCGATCAAGCGGTTCCAGGACAAATTTTCCGTACTGACTGCGGTCTTTGTCAGTGTTAGACTCTATACATTCAATTTGAAACTGCGCCACGGAGTGACCTCCCTTTTCCACTTTGGATTTTTGATTTTGGATTTTAGATTGCAGAGCATACCCCTGAACGGATTTCGGATTTTGGATGGACGGGGCAACAGTTAGAACCATTAGTTTTTGACTTTAAGCAGTTAGCCATTATCCAAAATCTAAAATCTAAAATCTCAAATCGTTTTAGACTCTACGCCGCTTGGGAGGGCGACAGCCGTTGTGAGGAATTGGGGTAACATCTCTAATCAGGGTGATTTCCAGTCCCGCCCCTTGCAGCGCCCGGATTGCAGTTTCTCTACCTGCTCCAGGCCCGCTCACCATTACTTCTATTTGGCGCATTCCTTGGTCGTTGGCTCTGCGGGCAGCACTTTCTGCTGCTGTTTGAGCGGCAAAGGGAGTTCCCTTTTTAGCTCCTTTAAAACCGCTGGAACCTGCCGATGCCCAGGATATCACTTCGCCGTTGAGGTCGGTAATAGTTACAATCGTGTTGTTAAAGGTAGACTGGATGTAGCCTACCCCATTGGGTACATTCCGTTTCTGCTTTTTTGCACCAGATTTCTTGCCTGTTTGTTGTCGCGCCATATTAGTCTCTTTAACGTTTCTCTCAACTAATGTCCCGAAGCGCTAGGAGCCAGCAGCCCCCAGCGTATTTTTCCCAAAAAGATGTTACTTCTTGGAAGGTGCCTTTTTCTTGCCCGCAACTGTTCGGCGGACGCCACGACGGGTTCTGGCGTTGGTACGGGTTCGTTGTCCCCGCACCGGCAGACCCAAACGGTGACGCCGACCGCGATAAGTTCCGATGTCCATCAGGCGCTTGATGTTCATTGACTCCCAGCGCCGGAGGTCTCCTTCGATTTGGTATGTGGTTTCTACATGAGCCCGCAGAGCTGTCACGTCGGCCTCTGTTAAATCCTTGACGCGAGTGTCAGGATTTACGCCTGTTGCAGCGATAATTTTTTGGGCCCGCGACAAGCCTATTCCGTAAATGTATGTCAGACCTATTTCGACGCGCTTATCGCGTGGAAGGTCTACCCCGGCAATCCGTGCCACACTTTTTGTCTCCCTAGTTTTCCTGTTTGGCTACAATGTTCAATTAGGATGCACCTGCGTGCAGTGCCCAATCTTCTTTTTTTCTAACCTTGGCGTTGTTTGTGTTTCGGGTTAGTGCATATCACCATCACTCGACCGCGACGGCGGATGACGCGACATTTCTCACAAATTTTTTTGACAGATGCTCGAACTTTCATCTTTCTTCCTGCCTGGAGAACCCCGCTCTACCGGATAGCAGGCACGCTGGGACTGCCCGTAGAGCGGTGGGAGGAGAGGCTGGGCAAGGTGTAGGCCTCTCCTCGATTAAATTGTATAAAGTGCGGGTTGTTTCATGAAGGAGCCCGCTTGCACCCACTCCCATTGCTGGGTAAAGTTCGCCTGCGCCAGAGTGTTGGCGAGCCATACTTTTACGGTGTAACAATGACTTAACCCGGTACACCGGTGGGTTGTTGACGCCCTTCTCGGCAACACTACAAACGTAGCATTATAGCATAAATTTGAAGCTTTTTACCAAATTCTCTCTAATTAAACTTAGAATTAGTTTTTAGAAAGTTTTATCTAAGCCTATTTTTTCCGAAGGCGATAAGTAATCCTGCCTTTGGTCAAGTCGTAGGGAGTCAATTCGACTTTGACGCGATCGCCAGGCAGAATTTTGATGTAGTTGCGACGGATCTTGCCGGAAATGTGAGCCAGCACGTTAAACCCATTATCTAGGTCAACGCGAAACATCGCATTGGGCAGGGATTCCGTCACTGTCCCTTCCATTTCAATTAAATCTTGCTTAGACAATTTGGTATTTACCTCAACTCTACATTTGATTAACTAGGAGTGTCCCGCTGTTTGCCTTAAAACCTATTTACTGGTAGGAGTCAAACGGGAAGGGGGGCAAAAATTCGGGCGACTCGATCGACTTCTTGACTCAACCAACCGCTCGCTTTAGCTTTACTTGAGTAAAGTTGTGGCAATTAGTATCGAGTTCAATCCGGTCTCTAGCAACCCTCACAAAACCTGATAGCACAAAAAGCTCCTAGTTAACATATCTTAGCAAAAGCTTGTGAGTAACAAGCTGTGTTGAGAGGGTTCAAGAGTCGCGCGAGAGAGCTTGTTGCAGTTCTGCTGTGACTAATTCCATCGCTCGATCGCCATCAACCGCAACTAACTGTTGGCGGCCGCTGTAAAAATCTATCAAAGGCTCAGTTTGCTCGCGATAAACTTGCAATCGGCGGCGGATCGTCTCCTCATTGTCATCTTGACGCCCCCGCGACAGCAGGCGAGCCACCAAAACATTGTCAGGAACGTCCAAATTGACAGCTCTGAGAGCGCAGTCCTTTCCAGACGTACTTCCTTCAACATCGCAGAGCAGTTTGTCAAAAAAAGCTGCCTGCGCGACTGTGCGGGGAAAGCCGTCGAGAATCCAGCCAGCACGAGCATCTGGCTGATTCATACGTTCTTGCACGATATCCATCAATACCTCGTCAGGAACCAACTCTCCTCGATCCATGTAGGATTGTGCCTTTTGACCCAAGTCGGTTTTCGCTACCACGCAGGCGCGCAGGATTTCGCCCGTAGAAATGTGGGGTATTTTCCAGAGAGCGGCTAAGAGCTGAGCCTGAGTTCCCTTTCCGGCCCCTGGAGGCCCCATAAAAATCAATTGCATTGCGATTACTTCACCATTCCTTCATATCGTTGGGAGATGACGTAAGTTTGAATTTGCTTAGCAGTTTCGATCGCCACACCTACTAGAATCAGTAGGGAAGTTGCGCCAAAACCTCTAAAAGTTTGCACACCGATCGCGCTTTCTACAGCAGTTGGTACAATGGCCACCAGACCGAGAAAAATCGCTCCCAAGAAAGTCAAACGGTTCAAAACCTTCTCCACATAATCACTCGTTTTCTGACCCGGACGAATTCCAGGAATGCTGGCGCCCATTTTCTTCAAGTTCTGAGACATATCTACGGGGTTGACAATCAACGAAGCGTAGAAATAGCTAAAGAACAGAATCAAAGTCAGATAAAACAGCGCGTAAGCCCAAGGAGCCGGCCCGTCTGGCCTCAAAACATTAGCAACTTGAACCAAAAACGGGTTATTGAGAGACTGAGCCAGGAAAGAAGGCACAATCAAAACCGAAGATGCAAAAATAATCGGCATCACTCCGCCTTGATTCAACCGCAGAGGCAAATAGCTGCGACTTTCCCGGTAAACTTTGCGGCCGACTTGGCGGCGGGCAGAAATAATCGGGATGCGACGAGTACCTTCCTGAACGAAAACAATCCCGACAATCGTCACCAAAAAGACCAGCAGCAGAACGACTACGCGGCCGACAACTTGCGTGTCCCCGCTTTGAGCCAATTCAAAAGTTTGTCCCAAAGAGCGCGGCAAAACCGACACAATGTTGATAAAAATCAGTAGCGACGCTCCGTTCCCGATACCTCGTTCCGTCACCACTTCCGATATCCACATTACAAACATTGAGCCTGCTGTCAGAGCCAAAGCAGTTTGTGCTATGAATAAAGGCGATGGAGATTGAGCAAAAGGGCTGACCCAAATCGCAATGCCAATACTTTGGAGAATGGCCCAGCCCAAAGAAACGTAGCGAGTAATTTGAGAAATCTTGCGTCGCCCTGCTTCTCCTTCATTTTTCTGCAAGTCTTCTAAGCTTGGCAGAGCCGCAGTTAGAAGTTGCACAATAATTGAAGCATTAATGTAGGGCAAAATCCCCAACGCGAAAATCCCCAAAGCTGACAAGCCGCCTCCTGAGAACAAATCCAGAAAGCCAACTAAAGGGCTATTTTGAACGTTTTGGGCAAAGGCGACTCGATCAATGCCGGGGACTGGCAAGTGGACACCCAGGCGTACTAAAATCAGTAAGCCAAGGGTTACGAGGATGCGGCCTCGTAAACCAGCAGCTTGAGCCATCTGCATGAACGTCTCTTGTGCAGTTGGCGCTTTCTCTCTACTAACGTCCATAGTTACGATTTTGGATTTTAGATTTGGGATTTTCGACTAAATCATTTTCTGATAGCAAGCTTGAGGATTTGAGATTTGGACAGACTCTCAAACCTCAAATCTTCACGCAACTAATTCGCAACTTCCGCCTGCCGCTTCAATTTTGGTGCGAGCACCTGCGGTAAAAGCCGAGGCGCGCACTTGCAAAGGCACATTCAGTTCGCCATCTCCTAAGATTTTTAGCGGCCCGTTGTCTGTGTTGACAATTTTTGCTTGGATCAAAGACGTGAGAGTAACTTCTGTGTTTGCTGGCAGCGATGCTAATTTACTTACATTAATGGTAGTGTACTCTTTCCGGTTCACTAGAGGGAAGCTTTTCAACTTGGGGAGACGGCGGTAGAGAGGATTTTGACCTCCTTCAAAACCGGGTCTAGTGCCGCTACCGGCTCTAGATTTTTGACCGCGCATCCCTTTGCCGGAGCTCGCGCCTTGACCGGCAGAAATACCTCTGCCCAAGCGTCGGGGGCGCTTTTGGGAGCCTGCTTTGGGTCGGGCGTCTTGCAATCTCATAGTTTTAGTAATTGGTAATTGGTAATTGGTATTTAGAGAGGGGGTACGCAGTAGTTTTGAGTGCGTGAGTTTTAAGTGGCGGCTTTTTTTATTTTCACCGCAAGCACTTAACACTCAAAACTTACAGTTTCCCATTCTCGCGTGCCCTAACCGTAGAGATTTTCTACTGGAATTCCGCGCTCTTGAGCAACTTCGGACAAGGTGCGGAGGGTGGAGAGGGCATTGACTGCGGCTCGGGCGTTGTTTAAGGGATTTCCAGAACCTAGCTGTTTGGCTAAGATATTGCGGACTCCTGCTAGTTCGAGAACAGTTCGCACTGCTCCCCCTGCAATTACACCGGTTCCCGGGGCTGCCGGCCGCATCATCACTTTAGCTCCGCCACCGTCACCGTTGATGGGGTGAGGGATGGAGTTAGATTTGGTGAGGGGGACTTCAATTAAGTGCTTTTTGCCGTCAGCGACGCCTTTTTTAACGGCACCGATTACGTCGCTAGCTTTGCCGACTCCTACTCCAACTTGACCGCGTTCGTTGCCGATAATGACTATGGCGCGGAAGCTGAGTTTTTTACCACCTTTGACTACTTTGGTAACGCGCCGAATCTGAACAACCCGTTCTTGCCATTCGGATTCTTTTTCGCGCCCTTTGTTGTTGCTGCTGCTTTTTTTCTTGTTGCGCTGTTCTTTTTGTTCTGCCATAGTTTTGTTCTTTGGGAATTGGGGATTAGTAACTGGTAGTTGGAAATGAGAAATTAACAATTAGGAATTAAGAATTTTGTTGTATATTCTTTTTTCCTTCTTCCTTCTTCCTTCTTCCTTCTTCCTTCTTCCTAAAAGTCTAACCCCGCTTCGCGAGCTGCTTCTGCGAGGGCTTTGACACGACCGTGATAGAGGTTGCCCCCCCGATCGAATACGACTTTGACTATGCCAGCGCTGGAACAGCGTTTGGCAATCAACTGACCGACTTGCACGCTCGCGGAGCAGTTGCCGCCAGAACTGAGAGTTGACTTCAATTCGGGATCGAGGGTTGACGCGGCGGCTAAAGTGTGCTGGGCGGTGTCGTCGATTACTTGAGCGTAGATGTGCTGATCTGAGCGAAATACCGCTAGTCTGGGACGTTCGGAGGTGCCGAACACCTTGCGCCGAACACGGCGGTGTCTGCGCTGGACTGATTCTTTGCGAGTAAGCTTCATGGTTACTTCTTACCTGTTTTGCCTGTTTTACCAGCTTTGCGCCGGACGACTTCGCCGCTGTAGCGTATGCCTTTGCCCTTATAGACTTCGGGCGGACGCACCGCGCGGATGCGGGCTGCTGTATTGCCTACGAGTTCTTTGTCAATGCCGGAGACAATGACGTTGGTGTTGCCTTCAACTGCCATTGTGATGCCTTCTGGAGGGGGCATTTCAACGGGTTTGCTGTAACCGACGTTTAAAATCAGGTTCCGTCCTTGAACCTGTGCCCGATAACCTGTGCCGATAATTTCGAGACGCCGCTGAAAACCTTGGGATACACCTTCGACCATGTTGGCCACTAGGGTGCGGCACAAGCCGTGCAGTTGTCGGGCGACGCGAGATTCGTCTCGGCGGGTAACGAGTAAAGTCTCGCCTTCAATTCCCATGAGGATTTCGGCTGGGATAACTCGGGAAAGTTCACCTTTAGGGCCTTTGACGGCTACTTTTTGACCGTCTAGGGTGACGGTGACTTTCGTGGGGATGCTAATCGGACGCTTGCCAATTCGCGACATAGTTTTTTGTCCTTTGTTTTTAGTTATTAGTCCTTGATTATTAGTGCTTAGTTATTAGTCCTTAGTGATTGATTTTTGAGTCTGTTGCCAACGACCAGTGACTAATGACTAATGACTAATGACTACCAAACATAACAAAGCACTTCACCGCCCAAACCTTGGCGTCGAGCTTCTCTATCCGTCATAATGCCGCTGGAGGTGGAAATAATGGCAATGCCAATTCCGCCTAATACTCTGGGCAATTCTTTACGGTTCGAGTAAACGCGCAGTCCTGGTTTGCTGACTCGCTTAAGTGCCGTGATAATGGGCTTGCGAGTTTTACCTTTGTACTTTAGAGAAAGCACTAAATGTCGCTTGACCCCTTCTGCTTCTGCTTCTTCAAATTCGCCGATGAAGCCTTCACTTTTGAGGACTTGGGCGATGCTGCGGGTCATTTTTGTAGCTGGAATTTGCGTTGTTTGGTGGCGCGCCATGCAAGAATTGCGAATGCGCGTCAACATATCTGCTATGGTATCGTTAGCTGCCATCTTTTGCTTCTTACTCTAGTGCTTAGTTGTCCCGGAACGGCATTCCCATTTCTTTAAGCAAGGCGCGTCCTTCTTCGTCGGTGTTTGCTGTGGTGATAATTGAAATGTCCATGCCTCGAATTTGATCGATGCGGTCATATTCTATTTCTGGAAAAATTAGCTGTTCTCTCAGACCCAAGCTGTAGTTTCCGCGCCCGTCGAAGCTTTTGGGGCTGATGCCGCGGAAGTCGCGGATTCGGGGGAGTGCGAGGTTGATCAGCCGATCGAGAAAATCGTACATCCGATCGCCGCGCAGCGTCACCATAACGCCGACGGGTACTCCTTTGCGGATTTTGAAGCCTGCGATAGCTTTTTTCGCCCGTGTCACCACTGGTTTTTGCCCGGTGATGATGCTAATTTCGTTGATCGACGAATCGAGTGCCTTAGCGTTTTGAGATGCTTCTCCCAAACCGCGGTTCACTGTGACTTTGACGAGTTTGGGAACCTGATGGATATTAGTATATTTAAACTGATCCATCAGTGTGGGAACGATTTTTCCTTGATAAAGAACTTTGAGTTTGTCCGGCATAGTTTTTGTGTTTCGTTAACTGTCCCTGGGCTTGGTCAGGGAATTTGTCGATTGTCCATCCCACCGATGTTAGTTGTTAGTTATGAGTTAAAAAGTCACTTGTCAGAAGACGGACTAATGACCGATGACTGATAACAAATCACTATTGATCGATGATTTCTCCAGTTTTTTTGAGCTGTCGCAGTTTCCGGCCGTCTTCGCTAAATGTATAGCAAACGCGGCTAGCTATTTTTTCTTTTTCGGAATAGTGCATGACATTTGAGCTGTGAATGGGAGCCTCAAACGTCAGTATTTTCCCGGACTCTCCCTCTTGCTGGGGCTTGACGTGCTTTGTTCTGATGTTTACACCTTTAACAATTACTTTGCTGACTTTAGGATATGTCTTTAAGATTTCTCCGACTTTTCCTTTCTCTTTGCCAGTAATTATTTGCACGGTGTCGCCTGCTTTGACGTGCATTCTGTAGCGCTGCGGCTCGCTAGTTGGTTTACCCTTTTTTCCGTACATTTTAAAGTACCTCCGGGGCTAAGGAAACGATTTTAGTAAAGTTTTTATCGCGCAATTCGCGGGCGACGGGGCCGAAGACGCGAGTGCCTTTGGGGTTGCCGTCTACGTTGATAATAACGGCGGCGTTATCGTCAAAACGAATGCTCATGCCGCTGTCGCGGCGCAAACCTTTGCGGGTTCTGACAATGACAGCCCGAACGACATCTGATTTTTTGACGGCCATATTGGGGATGGCGTCTTTGACGACGGCAATGATGACATCGCCGACTCCGCCGTAGCGACGGTTGCCGCCTCCCAATACGCGGATGCACATCAGTTTGCGGGCTCCGCTATTGTCGGCGACATTGAGGTATGTCTGGGGTTGAATCATGGTGATTGTTGACTGTTAACTGTTGACTGTTAACTGTTGACTGTTAACTGTTGACTGTTGACGACTAATTGATTAATCAAGTACCGATCGGGCGAGCGCGAGATCGCAATTAACTCTTAGCCGTTTTTTGTCCCAAAAATCTCAGCAACCGTCCAACGTTTGGTTTTGCTCAGTGGGCGAGTTTCAGTGATGCGGACGCGATCGCCCGATTTGCACTGATTTTCTTCGTCATGAGCTTTGTACCGCTTGGTGCGGACTACGATTTTGCCGTATTTGGTGTGGGAGGAGCGGTTTTCGATTGCTACCACGACGGTTTTATCCATCTTGTCGCTGACTACTACGCCAACTCGTTCTTTAATTGCCATAGCTACCTATTTTTGTTGTGCAATTGACTGTTTTTAGCTACTGTGCGATCGTCGGCTCGGCTGCTTCTGACTCTTGGCTGACTGCTGCGGTTGCAGCAGGCTGTGCTACCTGTTTAGATGCGGCTAATTTTTCGGCCGTTTCTTTCTCAGCAACGATTTGGCGCTCGCGTTCAACTGTCATCAATTGAGCTAGCCGGTGTTTGGCGTGCTTGAACAGGTGAGGCTTTTCCATGCGGCCGGTAGCTTGCTGGAGCCGCAATTCCATTAGTTGGCGCTTGACGGCTAAAATTTGCTCTGCTACTGCAGCATCGCTTAATTCTCTAGCTTCTTTAATCTTGGTCAAAGACATAATTGTGTGCTTTCTCGTTAGCGAGCGGTATGACAGAAGACAGAATTGTCTCGCTTGGCTGAAGGTCGAAGGAAAGAAAAGTTATGAAAGCCAGATTTTAAAATGCTGTAGCCGTTTAAAATGCTGATTAAGACAGACCTAATTCTACCTTCGCTCTTCGCTATGACTGGCCTTCTTCGCGAGTGATGAACTTGGTTTTAATTGGTAATTTGAAAGATGCCAAACGCATGGCTTCGCGGGCAGTTTCTTCACTTACTCCGCCAATTTCAAACATTACCCGGCCCGGTTTGACCACGGCAACCCAAAACTCGGGTGAGCCTTTACCAGAACCCATCCGGGTTTCTGCTGCGCGCTCGGTGACTGGTTTGTCGGGAAAAATGCGAATCCAGATTTTGCCACCCCGGCGGATATAGCGGGTCATGGCGCGGCGTCCGGCTTCTATTTGGCGGGAAGTAATCCAGGCGGGTTCGACGGCTTGGAGCGCGAAGTCCCCAAAGCTAACTGTATTGCCGCGGGTGGCAATACCGCTCATTCGCCCGCGCTGTTGTTTGCGGAATTTCGTTCTTTTAGGGCTTAACATGGCGAAAGGGAGTTGGGTAATTGGTAATTGGTAATTGGTAATTGGTGATTGCTAATTGCTAATTGGTTTGGAACAACTCACACTTAACAAGTGACAACTAACAGTTAACAATTAGCTAGCCTTCGTTCGATCGATCTTCAAAGTTCTGGCGGCGGCGCTTTTGTTTGGTGCGGGGCACTGCGGCATTTGGTGCAGCCTCTTGTTCCTGTCCGGGAATAATTTCGCCTTTGAAAACCCAAACTTTAATGCCCAGAATACCGTAGATGGTTTGAGCAGTGCAGTAGGAGTAGTCTATGTCGGCCCGCAGCGTGTGCAAGGGGACTCTTCCTTCCCGTGTCCATTCGGTACGGGCAATTTCTGCACCGTTGAGGCGTCCGCTGACTTGAATTTTGATGCCTTGGATGCCGACTTTTTGGGCGCGGGTGATTGCTTGGCGGACTACTCGGCGGAAGGATACGCGCCGTTCTAGTTGCTGAGCGATGTATTCTGCGATCAGTGTGGCATCGGCATCTACTCGCTGGACTTCGACGACGTTGATGCGGATTTGGCGGTTGCTACCGAGTTGCTGCTGCAAACCGACGCGCAAGGTTTCGATGCCTGCTCCGCCGCGGCCTACGACAACGCCTGGTCTGGCGGTGAACACTTCTAGGTCGATTTGATCGGCTTTCCGCTCAATTCTGACCGATGAAATGCCAGCATTGCTGAGGGTTTTACGAACGTACTTGCGAATTTTATAGTCTTCTTGCAAGAGTTCTGGATAGTTTTTGGGATCAGCAAACCAGCGAGAGCGGTGCTCTTGGGTAATGCCGAGGCGAAAACCAATTGGATGTATTTTTTGGCCCATAATAGTTGATGAGTTAATTGGTAATTGGTAATTGGTAATTGGTAATTGGTAATTGGTGATTACCGATTTTTTTCAACTTTAAGCTGTTTATTACCTCTTACGTTTTTCCCTGGTTTAGTTTTCTAGGAGCGGAGCTACTACTACGGTAATGTGACAGGTTGGCTTGCGGATTTGGTAGGCGCGACCTTGAGCGCGGGGTCTAAAGCGTTTGAGGACTGGGCCTTGGTCTGCGTAAGCTTGAGACACTACTAGCTTGGATTTATCCAATCCTGCGTTGTGTTCGGCGTTGGCTACTGCCGATCGCAAAACTTTGACGATTGGTTCGCAGGCGCGGTAGGGCATGAATTCGAGTAAAATCAGCGCTTCTTGGTAGCTTTTGCCACGAATTTGGTCGAGGACTCGGCGCACTTTGAAGGGGGATGTCCGGATGTAACGGGCGATCGCCTTAATTTCGGATGTGGTATCTATAACCATTTCGATTTGGGTAATTGGTAATTGGTAATTGGGAAAAAGGTAATTGGTAATTGGGAAAAAGTTTGTCCGATTACCTATTACCTGTCACCTAATTCGGCTATCTTTTTGCCTTTTTATCACCACTTTTCGCGTGACCTCTAAAGGTGCGAGTGGGGGAAAATTCTCCGAGTTTGTGACCTACCATTTGGTCGGTGAGGTAGACTGGTACGTGCTGTCTGCCGTTATGAACGGCGATCGTGTGACCTACCATTTGGGGCAGGATTGTGGAAGAGCGCGACCAAGTTTTAATTACTTGTTTTTGGCCTGCGGCGTTGAGTTTTTCGATTTTTGTCATCAGAGCATCTGCGACAAAGGGGCCTTTTTTTAGCGATCGAGACATGATTTTTTTAGTAATTCAGGAGTCATTAGTCAGCTTTTACCAGTCATTGGTCATCAGTCCTCAGTCATTAGTTAGCAGTTAATAACTAAGCACTGAAGACTGCTGACTGATGACTAGCTTTGTCTGCCGCCCTTGCCACGCTTGGAAGATTTGCGGCGGCGGCGGACTATTAAAGCGTCGCTGCGCTTGTTTTTGCGTCGAGTTTTTGCACCCAATGCTGGTTTACCCCAAGGAGTGACAGGCCCCGGACGCCCAATAGGAGCTCTGCCTTCGCCACCGCCGTGCGGGTGGTCTACCGGGTTCATGACGCTACCGCGAACAGTTGGTCTGCGACCTTTCCAGCGGGTGCGGCCTGCTTTACCCAGGCTGATGTTTCTGGCGTCGGTGTTGCCGACTTGACCGATGGTGGCGTAGCAGTCGGCGCGGACTTTGCGCTGTTCGCCGGATGGCAGTTTGAGGGTGACGTAGCTACCTTCTTTTGCCATTAGCTGAGCGCTGGAGCCGGCGGAGCGAACGATTTGTCCGCCTTTTCCGGGTACTAGCTCGACGTTGTGGATGCTGGTACCGAGGGGAATGTTCTTCAGGGGGAGGGCATTACCGATTTCGATCGGCGCGTCTGGGCCTGAGACAATTACTGTACCGACGTTTAAGTTGAGCGGGTGCAGGATGTACCGTTTTTCGCCGTCTTTGTAGAACAGGAGGGCGATGCGGGCGTTGCGATTGGGGTCATATTCGATCGCCTTGACGGTAGCGGGAATGCTGTGTTTGTCGCGGCGGAAGTCGATGTCTCTATACAACCGTTTGTGACCGCCTCCCCGGTGGCGACAGGTGATGACGCCTCGGTTGTTGCGGCCTTGTTTGGTGTGCTTGTTGCTGGTTAGAGACTTTTCTGGCTCTGATTTGGTAATTTCAGCAAAGTCCGAGACGGTTTGTTCTCGGGTGCTGGAGGTATAAGGTCGGTAAGAACGGATGCCCATAATCGATCTATTTTAGATTTTGGATTTTGGATTTTGGATTTGACGTTGATAGATTTTAGATTTTAGGTTGAAGATTGGCGATATTTGGTTAACTTACGAGTTTTCTGGTTCGATAATTTCCACCAGTTAACCGCAATTTAAAATCTAAAATCTAAAATCTAAAATCCAAAATCGTCTAGACTTCTGGGAATAGGAGTTTGCGGATCGAGTCTCCGTCGGTCAGAGTTACGGTTGCTCGCTTGTAACAAGGTTTAAAGCCGACGAATTTGCCAACTCGACGCTTTTTGCGCGGCGGGTTTTGGGTGTTGACGCCGATTACTTTGACCTTAAATAGTTCTTCGATTGCAGCTTTGATTTGAGGCTTTGTCGCTTTGGGGGCTACGTCGAATGTGAATTGATTTAATTCCATCATTCGGGTAGCTTTCTCGGTGAGAATCGGACGCTGGATCAAATCTGCGTAGTCGCGGGGGTCGATTTTACTCACCGTAAATCTCCTGAATTTTAGCTATGGCTGTAGATGTGACGATAATTTTGTCAGCCGCGAGAACGTCGTAAACATTCAGGGATGTTGCCAAGATGACGTTTACTAATTCGATGTTGCGTCCGGATAAGTAGACGTTTGGTTGCGGTTCTGGCAAGATTAACAGAACTTTTGTATCGGGTTCGATACCCCAGCGGGCGATCGCACTCAGCAATTCTTTGCTTTTCGGTCTTGGAAATTGCTCTGCAAATTCTTCAACCACAATGATGTCTTCGGTGCGACTTTGGAATGCTGTCCGCAAAGCGAGACGGCGTTCCTTTTTGTTCATTTTGACTTCAAAGTCTCTCGGTTTTGGTCCGAAGATGACACCGCCGCCCCGCCACAGCGGAGAACGGATAGAACCTGCTCTGGCTCGGCCGGTGCCTTTTTGACGCCAGGGTTTGCGGCCACCGCCTCTGACTTCCGATCGAGTTTTGGTGCAAGCATTTCCTTGACGAGCATTATTCAGTTGCCGCGTCAATGCTCTGTGAACGATGTGAGACGCATTTTCTTCTTTGGCTACGCGCAGTTCTAAAGTTGTTTCCCCAACTTCTTCGCCTTGCCAATTTCGCACTACACAGTTAACCATATCTTTTGTCCTTTGTCTGTTGTTAGTTGTCTGTTGTTAGTTGTCTGTTGTCTGTTGTCTGTCGTCTGTTGTCTGTTCTCAGGTCTTAGTTTTCAGGTCTTAGTTTTTAGCTTTTAGTTCTTAGTTATTGCTTGCTACTAACGACCAACCACTATCTACTGACTGCTGACTACTGACTATTTACTACTGACTAACGTCCCACTTTTTTCTCAGGCACAACATTGACTAAGGCGCCAGCTTTGCCGGGAACTGCTCCCTTAATTAGCAGCAGATTCTGCTCTGTATCCACCCGGATAATTGTTAGTTTGCGGACGGTGACTTGAACGTTGCCCATACGTCCTGCCATTCTTTTCCCAGGATAAACGCGACCAGGAGTAGTTCCAGGCCCGATCGATCCAGGCTCGCGGTGGTTCTTGGAACCGTGAGACATGGGGCCTCGTTTAAAGTTGTGGCGCTTTTGAAAACCTGCAAAACCTTTACCGATGCTGGTACCGATGACATCTACTATTTGTCCCGGTGTAAAAGTATCTGCTTTTAGTTGTTGACCTAATTCAAATGAACTGGTGTCTTCCAATCGGTATTCCTGCAAGTGGCGCAATGGATTCGCCCCCGACTTGGCAAGGTGTCCTAGTTCTGGCTTGTTGAGAGCCTTTGGTTTGACTTCGTTGTATCCAACTTGAACGGCACCGTAGCCGTCAGTTTGTTTGGTTTTGATTTGAGTTACTGTACAAGGCCCTGCTTGTATGACGGTGACGGGGATGGCTCTCCCTTCGGCGTCAAACACTTGAGTCATGCCTAGTTTAGTGCCAAGAATGCCTACAGACACGGATTTTCTTCCTTTTATTTACGCAAGAGGTTTCGGATTGCGAAGTTTTCGTCAATCCGCTTGCTCTTGTGCAGAAACATTTATTTCAGTGTTCCTGCAATTAACTGTTATCAACCAACAGCCTTCCTCGGTGTTTAAAATTTGAGTTTTAAATTTGGGAGCGAGCTTGTGGAAGTCTTGCAAGGGTTGAGATTTACGGCTTTTTACCTGCTAGATCTCCGAGTTTTGTCTCGGTCTTGCTTGTTTGCACCAGGACTTGAGCAGCAAACCACTCAGTATCCTTTACGGCGACAATTCAAAATAGTACATGAAGTGTTTGCCGTTTGTCAAGGCCGCGATGAGAATTTTTCGCCTCAACTTTAGGATTTATAATATTTCCAGCTCGCAAGCAGCGATCGACCAAATTTTGATACAGCAGGAAACACAAATTTATGGGACTGATTACGACGGGATCGGATCTAATTCGGGATTTGGAAAAGTCGGGGTCGCTGGCCCTGTACGTTCCTTTAGAGGGAGGATTTGAGGGGCGCTACCTGCGGCGGCTGAGGGCTGCGGGCTACGGTGCGTACACGATTTCGGCGCGGGGTTTGGGTGATTTGGCGATGTATTTGACGGGGGTTCACGGGGTGCGGCCGCCGCATTTGGGCAAAAAAACTACTGGCAATGAATCGGCAGTGGGTTATACGTACTACGTGCCGCCGATGTTGAAAACTCAATTAGACAATTTGCCACCGAAAGCAAAAGGACTGGTGCTGTGGATTATTGAAGGGCAGATTTTGTCGAGTCAGGAGATTGAGTATTTGACTGTTTTGCCGACGTTAGAACCGCGAGTTAAAATAGCAGTTGAGATGGGGGGCGATCGAGCTTTTAGCTGGAAGCCACTTAAAGATGCTTTAGTTGCAGCTTAAATTCCGGTATTTGCGATCGCAAATCAACTAAAAAACGCAGCGAGCAACTAAAGCTCAACAGCTTCTGCTCGCTGGTTTTGCTATTTTCGGGAAAAACTTAATTAACTAACAGGAAAAATCTTATGCTTCAGAATCGCGATTATACGATAATCATTGACAAAAGTGGCAGTATGTACACAAAAGACCAGATGGGCGGTAAAAGTCGGTGGGCGCTCATGCAAGAATCGACGATCGCATTAGCGAATAAATGCGAAGAACTTGATCCGGATGGCATAACAGTTTATGTATTTTCTGGTCGCTTCAAGCGCTACGACAACGTAACATCGGCTAAAGTCGTGCAAATTTTCCAAGAAAACGAACCTTCGGGGACTACGAATTTAGCTGCTGTTCTGCAAGACGCCCTGAACAGTTATTTTCAGCGCAAAGCATCCGGTAAGACCAAGCAAAATGGGGAAACAATATTAGTGGTGACGGACGGGGAACCGGACGATCGCAAAGAAGTGATGAAAACGATTATAGAGGCTTCGCGGAAGCTCGATCGAGATGAAGAGTTAGCGATTTCTTTCATTCAAGTAGGGAATGCGCCGGAAGCTACTAAGTTTCTCAAAATATTGGATGACGAACTGCAAAGCGCCGGCGCTAAATTCGATATCGTTGATACTGTCACGATGGATGATATTGAAGGAATGACCCTGACGGAGGTATTGCTGAATGCAATAACTGATTGAGGAGGCGGGCGAAGTTCACGCGATTATATTTGGGTCAGTTGACCCAGCAGCATTTTTTAGGGGGGTTTAAGTTATGGAATCTATCGAACGCCTGTTAGGTGAACTTAAGGCAGAGTATCAAGCATCTCAAAAAAATGCTGAGTTGAAAAGTCAGACACCGGTGCAAGCACAAGCGCCTGTGCCACAAGCAGCAGTGCCGTCAAATCAAACATTTAAAACATCAGATATAAATTTGTATGCTGGTTCTTTGGATAAGGATTTAGCTCAAATTAAGGCTGAGTACGAAGCGCAAAATAAAGCTCAGGAAGCAGTTTCACAGCAACCGCTTAAGGCTGAGCACGAAGCACCAAATAAAGCTCAGGAAGTGGCTGCACTGGAACTACTGCCAGCAGAAAAAGTCGCGGGGCTGCAGTTGGACGTACAAACGCACAGACAGAAAGTTAGGCAAGCTCAGGTTTGGCTGAAAAAGTTGGATAAAAATTCCGATGAGGGATATTGGTTCGATCAGTTTGCTTTTAAGTATTCTTCGAGGATAGATGCGGCAATCGAGTATTTGCAAGTGGTGAATGAGTTTGATTGATTGAACTACAGGGTATTCACAATTTGTCAGGCCACCTTTTGGTTAATTGCCAGTTCTATTTGTTGTAAGGGCATGGCAGTGCTGTGTCTTTGCAAGACGTAAAGTAAATATCCTTTGTATTACGCGGGATTTAGGATACGGCACTGCCGTATCCCTACAAATTGCCAGCCAATAAATATCATTTATAGGGACACAGCACAGTTATTTCCTGTGGCTGCGACAACCACGGGGAGGATTGATCCTATACTAATTTTTTGGCCACCGATGTAGGATGCAACAAAAACAAAGCCGCCTTTTTTGCTGTATCTTCAGATAACTGAATTTGTTTTAACTCAACAATACCTTCACTGATAAAAGTATCTCTCAAAGCAGCTTTTTCTCCGCTGTTAAAACTCGTTTCGTAAAACACTTCTCTAATTCCAGCGGCAATGACTAATTTCAAACAATAGATGCAGGGTTCTAAAGTGACGTAAATACTAGCCCCAGCAGTAGATATACCGTGTTTAGCAGCTTTGGCGATCGCATTTGCTTCCGCGTGAACCGCCCTTGATGGCAAAGTTTTGCTGGCGTCGCAACTACTCAAACCAGGATAGCAGAAGCCTTGAGTAGTACAGTGTGCCGAACCTGACGGCGAACCGTTGTAACCCGTTGCTAAAACTTGCCTGTTTTTAGTTATCACCGCGCCTACAGGAAAAGCCAGACAAGTCGATCGAGTAGCAGCCAATTTTGCTAACATTAAGAAGTATTCGTCCCAACTCGGTCTTTCTTCTTCTAGATTCATCGTCTATCCTGGATGTATTGCTTGCTCGTTTTCAGACACTCGGCAGCCTTCTGCAACTCTATTCCCAAATAACCAATATGCTCGCCTTTGATAGCCGGGGAAGCCGCACAAATTTCTCGCACTAACTTGAGAGGGTTTTTTCCAGAATAACAGGTGACAACTTCGCCGCTGCCGGGGGTGGTTTGCGTGACAACTATCTGATTGTCGGCTACTTCAACTAAAAAATTGCCTGCTGCATCGAAAAAGTCTCGATCTTCGCAGATTTTAGCATATTGGGTTTGAATTAGTCGATCGGCATTTTCAAAGGTATCGTCATACAAGTGAGCCGATTGACTCAGCGTTACCAACGGGCCCATGGTCAAATTATAATCGGAACGCCTCGCAATTTCATCGCGAATATGCTGCTGCAAAGCCCGCAAACCCATTGCATTTGCCGGCCACGCCGCAAACATATCGTTACTGCGAAGAGTTGCAGTTAGGGATATTTCTTCGTCAACAACTCGCACCCAAATGTGATTTAAACAAGGACTGCCGCTGTGCTGGTGGTCCGACGAACCGTCAGGCCTTCTGTTAATATTTCCGCCTGCATCCCACAAACTAATTACAGCACTTGCCGCGTCAATTTCCTTAATTAGTTTGGCAATAACTTCTTCAATTTGATCTCGTCCAAACCACGACCGCATCCGCTGGGCGTAGGTATATTTAATGCCTTCGTTATAGGGGGCATCTTCGAGCATTTGCGGTTTGTACTGTTCGAGAAAATCACGGTCTATTGGTAAGTAATTCGGTTCGGGGAAATAGAACTCTGCTGGTTCATCTGTAATCACTGCCATTAAGTCGATTAATTCTTGCCACTGTCCGTCGTAACCAGTCGGCCGCAGGGTGCCAGTGGTCTTAATTCGGTGGATGATTTTTACCCAAGTTTCGGCGATAGTTTTGCCTTCGATTCTGTGTCCGTATTTCTGGCCGGGGAGTACAGTCGGGACGATTTCGACTAACGGAAAAGTTACGGTTTCTCCCCAAGGTTCAACAGATTCTTTTTGGGCAAAAGACTTGACAAAAGTCACAGTTTCTGCTATAGTTTTTGCTTCTATCCATTCTATTTTATGACGCAATAGTTCTAAGGCTTCTGCTGCTATTTCAATATCAATGTAGCCAAATATTGAAGATTTAATTAGCCAGCAATCTCTACCAGTATCGCTTTTGCCTGCTTCAAAGCCGTTGCGAAAAAAGTCGAGCAAGCACGCTGCCGCACCAGAATTTCGGTCTTCTTTGGTAGCGTTGAGAATTACTAAAAAGCGGACGTGGGGATTGCACAGCAAGTTTCTAATTAAGAAGTTGATGCCGCGAGTAGGCGAGTAAAGTTGTCCGATGACAGCAAACTCGTTGGGTTGTAATTTTTTGCCGTTAGCGCAGCCCTTGGAAAGGATCGCACTTTTTACTGTCCAGCCGCTGACAATGGCTGTTTGCCCCGTTCCGCAAATTAATTGATTCGGTTTGTATAGGGGTTTGTACTCAAATTTATTGACGAGATTTGTGGCTGTCATGGTTTACCGTTTTTTGCACCGCGTACTACTATATCAATAGTTTGGATGGTTTGAAGGGGCGCTATCAATCCTCTTTATGCTGCCGCTGCAATGATTTGTTATGCTGCGTCAACGCAGATCGTTGCCTGAATGTCTTTTACAGCGAGATCCTTCACCGGAATTGAAATCACAAATTCTGTACCTTGACCTAAAGTTGAGTTGACTTCTAGAGTTCCAGAGTGTTTCTGGACTACGATTTGACGGGCGATCGCCAATCCTATCCCTGTTCCGTACCCCACGCCTTTGGTGGTAAACAAATGCTCAAAGATTTTTGGCTTCACCGCATCCGTAATGCCAATCCCATTATCCTCAATTCGGATCACGGCCTGAGACTCCGACAATTGCGTCTTGACAGTAATCTGGTTGGGGTTGGCTTTTATCTGAGCAAAACTGCGTCCTTTATTTGATTCCTCAAGGGCATCGATCGCATTTGCCAGCACATTCATAAATACCTGATTCAACTGTCCGGCAAAGCATTCTACCTGTGGCAGATCCCCATACTCTGTGATGACTTGAATTTCCGGGCGAGATTCGTTAGCTTTGAGGCGATGTTTGAGAATCAAGAGCGTGCTGTCAATCCCGTCGTGGATATTGTAAGGAATGGGGCGATCGCAATCAGAACGCGAGAAGTTTCTTAAACTGGTGCTGATTGTGTGAATGCGCTCGACTCCTTCTTGCATCGAATCGATTAACTTGGGTAAATCCTCTTGTAAATATTCCAAATCTATTTCCTCCACGAATTCCTGTAGTGAGGCACTTGGATAAGGGAGTTCTTTTTGGTATAACTCAATTAGTTGAAAGAGGTCTTTAATATAGTCCTGAGCTGGTTTCAGATTGCCAGCAATAAAGCAAAGCGGGTTATTAATTTCGTGCGCGACACCCGCGACTAAATTTCCCAAAGCAGACATCTTTTCGGTGTGGACTAAATGAAGCTGAGACTGTTGCAGTTGTGTGAGTGCTGCTTCTAAATCAGCCGTTTGCTCAGCTACACGCTGTTCGAGATTTTTAGTTAACTGTCGTAGCTGCAAATGAGTTTTTACCCGTGCTAGCACCTCCTGTTCTTGAAAGGGTTTGGTGATGTAGTCCACAGCACCCAGGACAAATCCTTTCACCTTACTGTCGGCATCGGAGAGAGCAGTCATAAAAATGATCGGAATACTGGCTGTTTTCGGATCTGCCTTCAGACGTTTGCAGGTTTCAAAGCCGTCAATTCCTGGCATTTGAACGTCGAGCAAGATCAGATCGGGAGGATAAGCTTGGACTCGCTTAAGAGCGCGATCGCCGTTGATTGCGGTTGCTACTTCGTACCCCGCATCACTTAAAGTTTCACAAACTACTTCTAAGTTTGCAGGGGTATCGTCCACCACCAGAATTAATTCAGGACTAGACATCGGCTTTCTTCTCTGTGAGATGTTGTTGTAGCAACTCTTCAATCTCTTCGGCTTTAAATTGCTTGGCCAACTGAAGAATTTGTGAGGCAAAATCAGCGTAGCGAGGGTTAGAGTGAGCAATATGCTCTGTGTGCGATCGTAGGCGTTTTAAGTTGCCTTGCTGCGCCAATTCTAGTAGAGTCCTTAACTCTACAGGGGAAGGAATAATAATCCCTTCTGGGTTCGCTAATGCAGTGGTTGGAGTGGGTACCCCAGAGTCGTTCGAGGCTGTCATTCCATATTTCCACTTTAATTCCAAATGAGTGGCTAAGAGATTAAATAATTCACTGACTTCCACTGGCTTGGCCAGGAAATCATTTCCCCCTGCATCTAAACTCATCTGTTGATAGGCTTGTGAAACTGATGCAGAAGAGACAATGATCTTCTGGTGGGGCAAATCTTTTGCACTGCGAATTTGTTTGAGCAGCTCAAAGCCGTCCATGACTGGCATTGCCAAGTCTGTAATCACTAAGTCAGGTTGAGAATGTCGTATTTTTTCCCATCCTGCTTGTCCATTTTCGGCCTCACTAACTTGGAATCCTAGTGGCTCTAACAAGTTGACGAGAACGGCTCGGTTTTCCCAACGATCGTCTACCACCAGAATGCTGCGTCGTTGTCCTTCGTAACCAATAATTTGTTTTCCAGTTGTGAGGGAATTTTGCTTGGCCCAATCGGTGGCGATCGCCAGTTCCACCTCAAAAAAGAACTCACTCCCGACTCCGGGTTGGCTATTAACTTGGATTTGTCCGTTCATGAGTTGGACAATCCTTTGGCTGATCGCGAGCCCTAAACCCGTGCCCTCGGCTTGGCGCTGGCGATCGCCCACTTGTTCAAAAGCCTGAAAAATTTTATCCAAGTGATCGGGCGCAATTCCTACGCCCGTATCCTCAATTTGAAATTTGAAAGAGTGAGTGGACGGATTGGGATGATTCTCAACTACGGCAACCTTGAGCGTGACACAACCTTTGTCGGTGAATTTAATCGCATTTCCCACCAAGTTGAGTAACACCTGACGCAGCCGTTTTTCATCGGCAAAAATCCCTTCAGGCAAATGTGGATCGGGATCGTAAACGAAGCCAATGTTTTTTTGGTCGGCACGAATGCGGCAGATTTCAGCGACACCTTGGACGAATGAGGGAAAGTGAATCGCTTTAGGTGCGAGTTCTAGTTTGCCGGCTTCAATTTTGGACAAGTCCAACACATCGTTAATCAGCGTCAGCAAATGAGAACCGCACTGGTAAATGACCTCTACTCCGTGACGTTCTTTTGGGGGCAATGCGCTGCTGCGATTGAGGATTTGAGCATAGCCCAAAATACCGTTGAGGGGAGTGCGGAGTTCGTGGCTCATGTTGGCAAGAAATTCGCTTTTTGCCTGGTTCGCGCCATCGGCTACAAGTTTTGCTTCTTTCAGTTCTGCGGTGCGTTCCTCAACCCGGCTTTCCAGTTCGATAAAGGAGGTTTTGAGTTGACCCGCCATCTGATTAAAGGAATCTGCCAGCGATTCTAATTCACTAATACCTTGCACCTGAAGTGTTTGATCCAACTGCCCCGAACTAATCGCCTGACTGGCTGTTTGTAGCTGCAAAATCGGTTTGGTAATCCAACGCGAAGTAAAAAGACCCAGTATAGTCGTCACCACCAAAGCCCCTAGACACAGCAAAATTGTGGTGCGAGTATTGGCATTGATTTGTGCCATGAAATCTGATTCAGGCACCACAACGACGCTGAACCAATCGATACCTCGTTCGTCTCGAATGGCGGAAACCTGCACGAACTGCCGTTGGTTTGCCAGCATAAAATCAAGCTGTTGATTCTGTGCAATAGCGTTGAAGTTGCCAAATCGATCGAGGATAGCTTGCGCTGTGGCACGAATTACAGAACTTTCAGACTTGACTGCAGGAATTTGTTGCAACTCTTCATTTTTAAGATCCATAATGTAAGGCTGACTGATCGTTGAACTGGCAATCAGATTGCCCGATCGATCGACGATAAACGTTTGTCCCGTTTGACCCACCTTCAACTCGCTCAGAAAACGATGAATCTTGTCCAGCCGAAAGGTACTTTTTTGCACTCCTAGTAACGTTCCACCGCGATTGTAAATCGGCTGGGATAGAGCCATGGTAGCCGATTGATACGAACTGCTAACATAGGGCACAGATGTCCAGGCTGGTTTTCCTGCTTTCTGTACAACTTGATACCAGGGTCGAGTCCGGGGGTCAAACTCTGCCTGAGTTTTGAGCAGTGCGACCCGTTGACCTCGATCGTCAAGTTTGTAGAATTGGCGTTGAGGTAGACGCGCTTTGTCACTGAGGCGAGAAACGATGCCGTCATTGATTGTTGTATCAAGAGCAATATTCGTGCCATCCTCTAAACCAATTTGCACGTCTTCGAGGGTATTTTGGCTGACTAACCGCCACAACGTTCGTTCCAGTTTGGTGAAATCTGTTAAATCAAGCTGACCCTCTTGGGCCGCAACTACGATCACTTGTCCGGCAATATAAGGTTTTTCCAAATAGTTCAGAACTTGCAGGTTGAGGCGATCGCTCATTTCTTGACGTAACTGACTGGCAACATCATTGACTGCCTTCTGTCCATTCCGCAGGGAAAAATATCCCGTTAGTCCAACTGCTACGAAGATTTGTAGTACAAACGGGACAATCAAGAGCGATCGCAGGGAAAGTTTGCGCTTAAGTTTAAATAGATTCAAGGATGAGTTTGGCAGAGACATGGTAGTAGCTTCTCTAGAAAATAGACTTGAGGAATTGGTAGCTTGATGTTCAATCGACCTTGGTAGAGCTTTCAATGCGCTTAAATTCCTGGCTAGACACCGACGCTAATAATTAATCTTGTACCTCCAACAAGCAGTCGCATTAGCAAGTTGCCAGTGGTTTTCTTTTGTTCACGGAAGTGCAACAATCGCTAAGTTGGTTGATGTTCCGTTGATTGGTGGAGTGGCTGGGAGAATGTGATCGGCTCGGATATGTTAGCCGAGTGTGATTTTTAGTAGATCGGGTGATCGTTCTGGCTGAAATTTAAAGGCGATCGCACGCACTCCACCAAAAATCTCTCAACCCCATTACAATCGAAGACTACCGCTTATATAACCCACTTGAGATCTTTTGGGCGAGGGGAGCATCTCATATTTGTAAAAACACTTCTTCTAGCTCCTTCTTTCTTCCTCTTTCTTCCTGTCTCCTGCCTCCAATGGCTCCTTCTTTCTTCCTCTTGCCTCGCAGCCCCGCGCCTCGCAGTATCGGGCCTCCAAACTCCAATTTCTAGCTTGACTGCTTTCATTGAGATGCTCCCAGGGCGATCGAGTAAAATTGACAAAAAGAGGTAAATTTAATCAGATTGGGGTTGAAAATGGTTTATTCCAGCGATGTCACGGACAAGGAGTGGGAAATTATTGAGCCATTACTGCCCCAAAAGAAGAAAATCAGACCTCCGGTGTGGACTTGCGCGGCAAATCCTTTTCGCGGATATTTTATCAACTCAAGAACGGTTGTAATTGGTCAGACTTGCCCAGAGATATACCACCATATTCTACTGTCTTCTGGCATTACAAAAATTGGTGTGAGGACGGTGTACTTGATCGGATCATGACCGAGTTAAATAGTAAGGTGCGCTAACAAGTCAAAAAAAACCGCAGTGGACAACCCTAATCATGATTGACTCACTCATGGGAGAAAAACACGCTTCTATGCTAGTGAGGAGTCTAAAGAGTTTTGTTTCTACAAATAAATGCACGCTTTGGCGTCAAAAGATATCTAGTTGTCGAGATACTTGGCTTTCCCTTCTTTACCCATTGTACTAAAGCTATCTTATCTGATGATCTGCAAGCTGATTGAAATGCTTTCGCAAAACATCAATTACTTCAAATCTAAACCTGCCGAACTTCCCAAAACTAACATTTTGTTAGACAACGGGTACCACCCTGAGAAACGCAACTCTTGCCTTGGAGGAGATTTATCCTCAGATTATGGCTAAGATTCAATTTGAACTGGCAACCGGGCAATCAAAAGCCGAAAATCACGCTAAAGGGCAATCTGGATTTGGGCCATCGGCGGCTAGATGGGGGAAGAGAACCTTCAAACGCTTGGGTGGAAAGATGCAAAAGCTGGCGTCAAAAAATTTGATCGCACACTCACTCGTTCAAATGCCAAACTCAAGCTTTGCTTTATCAGACTGATGCTTAAAAGACTAGCCACCGCGTAAAAGATCTCAAATGGGTTCTATAGATTAGCGGGAATTTGCCGATCGCACTCAGCTTGAGTCTGTCCCAAATTTGTCGCTGCTGAATTTACCGGGAAAACTGGTTGCAGGCAAACTGCTACAGGTACTGGGAACAAAAAAATTATCAAAAAAATAAAAAAGTGCGATCGACCGCGTTAGCAATTGCCGATAATTAGCGGCCCACTTATTTTGCACTATCGGGCTGATTCCCGGTTGATGCGTAGATACCATGCCACCAAACCCAACATTTCTCCGAGAAACTGGGTTTACCAGGCTTTGTCCTAATTAAGATACAATAAGAACCACAAAGAAAGTGCGATCGACATTATTTGACAGTCAAGCTATGCAATCTACAACTCAGTCCGAGACAGAACTGGCGATGGACGCTCCCAAACACGGATTGCCCGTTACAATCATTACAGGATTTCTCGGCAGCGGCAAAACAACCCTGCTCAACCACATCCTGACCAATCAGCAGGGTTTGAAAACAGCAGTTTTGGTAAATGAATTTGGCGAAATCGGCATCGACAACGAACTGATTGTCACCACCGACGACAACATGGTTGAGCTGAACAACGGCTGCATCTGCTGCACAATTAATGAAGATTTAGTTAATGCAGTTTACAAAGTTCTGGAACGTCAAGAAAATCTCGATTATCTGGTAGTCGAAACAACCGGACTCGCCGACCCGCTGCCAGTAGCGATGACTTTTTTAGGCACAGAACTGCGCGACCTGACTCGTCTTGATTCGATAGTTACAGTAGTAGACGCAGCCAACTACAGCTTAGATTTGTTCAACTCTCAAGCAGCTTACAGTCAAATAGCTTACGGCGATATAATTATCCTCAACAAAACTGATTTGGTTGAAGAAGCAGATTTAGATTTGTTGGAAGTTAAGATTCGCGATGTCAAAGAAGGTGCTCGAATTCTGCGAACAGTAAAATCGCAAGTTCCCCTACCGCTAGTCCTCAGCGTCGGATTGTTTGAATCGGACAAATATTTCCAATCTGAAAAAACTGCTAGCAGTCACGACCATCACGACCATCACGACCATCACGACCATCACGACCACAGCCATCACGACCATCACGACCACAGCCATCACGACCATCACGACCACAGCCATCACGACCACGGCCATCACGACCACTCCGACCATTTAGAAAATGACGGATTTACCTCAATTTCTTTCCAAAGCGATAAGCCGTTTTCTCTGAGAAAATTTCAATATTTCTTAGACAACCAACTGCCAACAAATGTGTTTCGCGCGAAAGGGATTATGTGGTTTGAAGAAAGTCCCAAACGGCATATTTTTCACTTGAGCGGTAAGCGATTTTCGATGGATGACGACGAGTGGAAAGGCGATCGCAAAAACCAGCTTGTTCTCATTGGTCAGGGTTTGGATACCGAGACGTTGCGATCGCAACTCGAAAACTGTCTTTGTATGCCTTCAACCAATCGCGGCAAAGGTTTTGGGAAAAACTAACAGTAAAATATTCTTTTGTAGTGGTTCCCAGGCCAAGAGCCTGGGAACCGATGTCTAGAGGCTCTGCCTCTCTGGTTCTCAGGAAGATAGGAGGCAGAGAATAAGAATTTGCGTTACAAGACTCTTGGCCTGGTAACGAGTAATTACCTATTACCAATTACCGATTTCCCATGCGAGTCATCATCCAGCGAGTAAAATTATCTCAAGTCGAAATAGACGGTCAAATTGTCGGCAAAATTGGCTGCGGACTTAACTTGCTGGTAGGTATTGCAGACACCGACACCGAAGCAGAACTCGATTGGATGGCTCGCAAATGCCTGGAATTGCGTTTGTTTCCCGACTCGGCCACGGATACCGGGCGCTGGAACAAGTCAGTACAAGACATCGGCGGCGAGTTGCTGGTTGTCAGTCAATTTACGCTCTACGGGGACTGTCGCAAAGGTCGGCGACCTTCCTTTGACCGAGCAGCGGCTCCTGAAAGAGCGGAAATTTTTTATGATAAATTTGTCGAAAAGTTGCGCCAGAGCGGCTTAAAAGTTGAAACAGGCTTGTTTGGAGCGATGATGCAAGTCTTTATAGATAATGACGGGCCGGTGACTTTGGTATTAGAGAAAGAATCAGGGTGAATTGTTTGCAAACAATTCACCCTGTGCTTCTTTATTATTCCTTCTTCCTTCTTGGATCAGATCAAATTTTCAGATTAACCGGGTTTCCTAACTGCTGTTGCGTAGGTTCTGAAGACATTGCAGATAGCTACACTCTGCGAAGTCTCGATTCCACAATCTCTAACGGCCAAAACCGCCTCAAATAGCCAGTTATTAGATTGTCCACTCAGCGGCCTCGCAGCACCCTCAATTTTCCTCCCGATCGCCCCACGCACATAACAGCTCAGAATGCTTGTACAGTAAGGCTTTAACGGCAATAAAACCAATCTTCCACAGCCAGCGCTTAGAATCAGATTCAGCAGCCAAAAACTGTTGCATGAGAGAGTGGAACACTGGCATAACTACGGTTATCTCTACTTCCGTAATATTCAATGTATAGAGAGTTGAATCAGCACAGTAAGCGAAACCGCCAGCCACTGCCGCCTCACTCTCTGACAAATGTCCTCGCACACCCGCTGTGCCCTACCACCCGATAAATGCCATGACTCTCAAAACTGCCACCAACACCGTCAACTGCAACACCGCTTCTGGCTTCAACTGCATTCCGGCTACCTCCAGCGAACCAAACGCCGAAATCAATACTGTTCCCAGCATCGATATCCTCGCTTTGGCTGACTTCGCTCTCAAAGAATTGCAAGCGGAAATGAAAACTCCCAGCCGCAGCGCTCAAGCAGTGGCGATGCGGATTGCTAAGGAAGTCGAACGGATTTGCCAAAAAAGCGATCGCATCCAAATTTCCGGCGAAGTTGAAGCTTGGCAAATCACTTTGGCCGAGCACCGGTTGCAAAAAACCCTGCAATACTACCGCCTCGGTTCCAAACAAGGCCGCGTCGAACTGCATTCTCACCTCGCGGCGATGATTTACCGCCATGTTGCTTCTTTCCGATCGAACTTGAACTTCCAAGCTCGCTACAACATGATTGAAGACTTTTTGCAAGGCTTTTACATCGAATCTCTGCGAGCTTTCCGCCGCGAACACCAACTCGATGTCACCTACCAGCCCCGCACGCAGCTAGAATTGGCTGAGTACATGGCTTTCACCGAACACTACGCCAAGCGCCAAATTGGTTTGCCCGGCCGCAACCGCCAACGCCTGATCGTGTTGCGCGCTCAAGGATTTGCCAAGGGCCAACCTCCCGAAACTGCGATCGACATTGAAATGGCTGTAGAGTCGGGCAAGGGAGAAGATGCGGAAATGTACAGCCGCTCTCCGGCGCTGCAACAAGTGCGCGAGCAAATGGTATCGGAAACTGTCGATCCGGCTGATGCTGTGCTGCGCGATCGAGTAGTATCGGAATTGATCGCCTATCTGGAATCGCAAAATCAGCCAGAATGCGTGAATTACTTAACTTTAAAATTGCAAGACCTTTCGGCTTCGGAAATTGACCGCGTGCTCGGTTTGTCTTCCCGCCAGCGCGACTACTTGCAACAACGTTTCAAGTACCACGTCGAAAAATTTGCCCGCACTCAAAATTGGAAACTCGTCCACGAATGGCTGGGTGCTGATGTCGATCAAAAGCTGGGAATGACTTCGGACAAATGGGAAGCATTTCGCGCTCAACTTGCGCCCGAAATGCAGCAACTGTTAGAAATGAAGCGGAATCAAGAAAGCGATAAGGCGATCGCCACCGCGCTCAAATGCACTCCCAAACAAGTCCAAAAACGCTGGGCGCAACTGTTGGAGCTGGCTAGCCAGACTCGCAACAGCAACCAAGCTTAAGTGGTACTCAAATATGAATGCAACTGTTTTCTTGAGACTGGAAAATGCGATCGGGTGCGGCACCTGCACAGGACTGCCCGCCCCGGCGTCCGCTCTCAAATCAACAAGCGCTCCTACTAAATTATCGCCGCTTTTTGGCAAATTCAATTTATTTATTAAAACAACATTACTTTTTTTAATATCTTTCGTTCCCTGGTTAGGTCGGGGAATTTGTTTTTATTAGTCATTAGTCATTAGTCATCATTTATGGGAAATTGCTTGCTTAAGAGGCGGCATCACCTATATTCATAATGATATTTAAACATAGGGAGTAGCATTATCAAGGCAAAGTTTTTCAAATATATTGCCCCAAAATATTTCACACAAAAGTCTACTTTTAAAGTAATAAATTATGTGTATAAGGTTTTTTTGGTCGTTAGTATAAAGTATGAAAGCCTAATTTATAAAGGTATTTTTTTATAAAAATAGTTAAAAACCGATTGTGAAAGTTGAGGGTGCGAAAGGTGTATAAAAAATGACGAGTCATCTATCCAAAGACAGAAAAAAATTAAAATAAATATACTAATCCTACTATTCTGTTTCACTTAATCCTTCATAAGAAGGAACCATCAAATTTGAGATCTATCTAAAATGGGGGCATAACTAGATGTAGATAAAAAGGGAAGCCACTCTTATGTTACTTTACAAAATTGAAGATTTTAATCCCAACTACCGCGAAGCTGCTTTTAATGGCGAAGATATCAAAGGTCTGGATATCTATGCTGGAAATAAAGATGAGAAGATTGGCTCTATTGATACCGCGCTAGTTGATGAGACAGGGCGTTTCCGATATTTTGTGGTTGACACGGGTTTCTGGATATTTGGCAAGAAGGTATTAGTTCCAGTTGCTCTTTGTCGAGTTGACGTTGATGCAGAACGCATCTACGCAACGGGTTTGAGGAGTAAGGACCAAGCAGAAAGACTACCCAGGTATGAGGATGGGATGGTAGTTAATTACGATTATGAAGAACAAGTGCGGGGTGTTTATCGTACTCTAACGGTAGAAGGGTCTGCACCTGTAGAAGCATCATTGCCTTTAGAAGCATCTGCACCAGTTTCTATGCCGCGTCCGGTCTCTAATCAAGCTAGGGCTACTGGTTATGACCGCAACACCTACACTTACGAACAAGAGCCTCAATTGTATCAGATGAACGATCGCGAGCATCACAAATTCCGACTCTACGAAGAACGACTGGTTGCAGAAAAAAGCCGTCACAAAGCTGGCGAGGTAGCAATTGGCAAGCGAGTAGAAACCGACACGGCACGAGTTTCTATTCCAACAGAAAAAGAGCGAGTTGTAATTGAGAGTGTAACTCCAGCAAAGGCAGGTGCGCCCGTAAATCGGGATACTCCCTTTAAGCAGGAAAAGGTGATGCGTATGGAAGTTTACGAAGAAACTGCTGATGTCAAAAAAGAAGCTTTCGTGCGCGAAGAAGTTAACATCAGGAAAGAAGTTGAAACGGAGATTGTTGAGGCAACGGAAACACTGCGTCGTGAAGAGTTGGACGTGAAGAGGGAAGGACGTTAGAGTACCAATGAATTGAACAAGGGTTTGTAGTTGCGCTGTCTTCGACCATCTGTGCGTTGAAGCGCAAAGACGAACCTAAAAAATCACTACAACTGTAAAAAAAGAGGTGATTTTTTATGTTTAATTGCTGCCGTTTGCCGCTAATAAGTGCAGCATTCCTAGCTTTCTCGTGTAGCATCGGTGCGACAAGTTTTTTAGTAAAGCCTGAGCCAGTTGCAGCTCAACAAGCTCAGCAGAAGTTCCTGATGTCCCGCCTAATTACTGGGCGCGTCCATTTATTCAATTTTTAGCTGAAAAAGGCATTGTTACCATTTATATTTTTGTATTATTGGGTTTAGCCCTGCCGTGGCAACAATGGCTAGAACTTGGGTGGAAAGGTTTGCTACTAGCAGTAGCAGTATTGCTGTTACGCTGCCCTCCTGCTTTTTTGCTGTTGCGTCCCCTTTTGGGTCAGTTAAAAAGCTGGCAGGATACTTTGTTTTTAGGATAGTTTGGTTCCATCGGTGCGGCAGCGATTTTTTATGCCATGCTGGCGCTACGTAAAACGGGATTAGAGTCAGCTTGGGTCATTGGTAGCCTAATTATTTGCGAGTCAATAATCGCCCACGGCTTTACTGCTGTGCCGTTGGCGAAAGCTTATGCTAAAATGCAGCGTAAAAGACAAACTTCTAATGATTTGGTAGGTAGATGAACACCCCCAACCTGGCAGAAAAACAAGCCATAGAACAAGAGCAAAGCGAGATTTTTCAACAGCTAGAAGATTGGCTGGAAATTCCTATGCTGGTGCTGGCATTTGTGTGGCTAGCCCTATTTATTATTGAATTAACTTGGGGATTAAACCCACTGCTAGAAGTCATTAGCACTACTATTTGGATTATCTTTATTGCAGATTTTCTACTTAAATTTGCCTTGGCGCCCCGCAAAATTTCCTATATCAAAAGCCATTGGATAACGGCTTTTTCTCTGCTGTTGCCTGCTTTGCGTACCTTGAGGATTGTACGAGTTGTGCGAGCATTCAAAACAGCACGGGCTGTACGAAGTTTGCAGTTGTTGCGAGTTATGACTGGTACGAATCGAGGTATGCGGGCATTAGCTGCGAGTGTTAGCCGTCGCGGATTTGGTTATGTCGTAGGACTAACGATAATTATTACCTTGGTAGGTGCAGCAGGGATGTATGCTTTTGAAAAAGATGTCGCCGATGGTTCCTCCGGGTTAAATAATTACGGCACAGCCTTATGGTGGACCGCAATGCTAATGATGACAATGGGTTCGGAATATTGGCCCAAAACGCCAGAAGGTCGCATACTTTGCCTTGTTCTGGCACTCTATGCGTTTGCGGTTTTTGGTTATGTAACTGCGACCATCGCCACATTTTTTATTGGTCGCGATGCAGAGGATGACGAAGCAGAATTAGCAGGAACGAAATCAATTGCAGCACTTCACACTGAAATTGCTGCCTTGCGGGCTGAAATACAGCAATTATTGAATCAGAATTCAAAGTCTTGAATTAGGTAGATGCCAAGATCAAGTTTTGGTCAGCGCTGGCACTACTTTTTCGCCAAATACCTGAATAAACTGCTCTTGTTCTCGGTTAACGTTGTGCAAAATTAGTTGATCAAACCCCAATTCAATATCTTTTTGCAACCACTCAATATGCTGTTCTTGGTCTGCCGAGATGCGGAGGTGTTGATATAACTCCTGTGGTTGAACAAACTCCCCGGCGGCATCAAATTGATCGGGTGCTATCAGTTGTGTTAGCATTTTGCTTTTGAAGATGTTACTGCGCCATTGATGATGAGCGCCTTGTAGTGCTTTCTCTGCATTACTGTCATAGGAAAGCTGCACTTTCAAAATCATTGGTTTTCCTTCTCCACCACCGCGACGAAACGCATCGACGACTTTTTTTAACTTTTCAGGTGGGCGAGAAGTAGTAATTAATCCATCTGCCCAACTGCCCAACCATTCTGCGGTTTCTGGGGTAATTCCCGCGCCGATAATTAATGGGAGAATTTCCGGGCGGGTATAGAGTTTTGCGTCTTCTACGCACACTAAACCTCGATGGGTGACGGTTTCTCCTGCCCAAAGGGCGCGGATAATATCGACACATTCTTTGAGGCGCGTGTTGCGATCGCTCTTAGTAGGCCACTTATCCCCAGTAATATGTTCGTTCAACGCTTGGCCGCTGCCAACCGTCAGCCAAAAACGATTTGGAAACATTTCTGCCAACGTTGCCGCAGCTTGGGCAATAATAGCCGGATGATACCGCTGTCCGGGAGCGCAAACAACCCGATAGGAAAGCGTCGGCGTTGCTTGCATTGCTGCACCCAACCAAGACCAAGCAAAACCACTTTGTCCTTGCGCTTCACTCCAAGGATGAAAGTGATCGGAAGAAAGGGCATGGGTAAAGCCAGCTTGTTCTGCCATTTGGACATATTTCAGCAGTTCGCTGGGCTTAAACTGTTCGTGGGAAGCATGATAACCAATTTGTGCCATAAGTTTTTAGGAATTTTGAGTTGAGTAGGGGCGGTGCCCCCGTGCCCGACCTGAATTGTGAGTTAAAATCTGCCGACTTAAAAGCAGATGATTGAATCAAAACCCCTTATAAAAGTTATGAGTTTGGAGTTAGATAAGTAAACAAAATCTAACTCAAAATTCATAACTTTCTGTATAACGGGCAAGCTTATGAACGGAAAATTCGCCGATAGCGAGCTTCAATTATCGAGTAGATACCATAGGCAATTAAACCCAAAGGTACTAGAGCCAAAATCACTGGACTAAAAGGCTGTTGTGCCAGAATTCCCAACACATCGCCCAATCCCTTCGTTTGACTGGCATCCGATAGCCTTGCTGCTTGAATTAAGAAAAAACCGATTATAACGAAAACAACTCCACGGGCAGCAATTCCGAATCGACCCAACCGTGTCGCCCAAGTTTGCTCGGTTTGGCTCATTTCATCTAGCTTGAAATGGCGACGAAATTTGGCTTTATATGCTTCGTAAAAATAAGAAAAACCTACACCAATAACAATTGATCCTGCCAATCCTACCAGCCATTGTCCAAACGGTTGCGCTAAAATTTGGGCTGTCAAATCTTGGGTTGTATTGCTATTACCACCGCCCGAACCCATTATCAGTTTTACAGCAGTTAAAGCCAAACCTGCGTAAGCTAAAGCACTTAAGGCGTAGCCAATGCGTTGGGCAATTCGCTTGGCATCCATTTTCTGTCCTTGGTGTTCTGGGTCGAGAATTGTCTGAACAATACGCCAAAGGGCATAACCAATAATGCCAATCGTTACAAGAAATAGCAGAAATTTACCGAACGGTTGGCTAACAATTTCTGATAATGCACCGCTAGTATCTGTTGTCCTGCCGCCCATACTAAAGACGGCTTGTGCTGCTAGAAAACCGACAATAAAGTAAACTAAGCCTTTGGAAGCATATCCCAATCTTGCCAGTCGCTCAAACCAGGGATGAGAAGCTGCCTGTCCAATTGACTGTTTAATGTTGTCGGTGGATGAGTTGTCTCGTTTCATATTTTTTGACAATTTAGTTGTTCACGACTGCTGCCATAGGCAATGGTGCATTCCTTTCCAGTTAACTGAGTTTTTAAACAAATAATTTATGTTATTATCTATTAATTAATAGCTTGTTTAGAGATTTTTGTCATCTGTCTTGAGCGGGACTCTCATCCGTTGATTGATTGATAAACTTCACATAAAGTGGGCTTGACAAATATAGCTTTATGGGTTATCTGCTGGCTTCCCTGATGGAGCAGTCTGCCAGCGGTCTAGTATATCTTTGATTAAAACTTCTTTAACCCAAATTTGAATAACAATGAGAATTGGTAGCGCTAAAAATAATCCCAAAAAACCAAAGAAGAATCCGAATGCTGTCAAGAGAGCTAAGGTGTAAGCGGGAAGCAGAGATACCTGCTTTTCCATAATGATAGGTGTGACTAAGTTGCCTTCAACTTGTTGAATTAGGAAATAAAGCAACAACACCGCGCCTGCTTTTGAAGGCGAATCTAATAAAGCCAGCAGCAGCGGTGGAATTACGCTTAAAATTGCGCCCAGATAGGGAATTAAGGCTAATATGAATGCCAGAACCCCGTTCACAAAAGGCAGTGGAACTTGCAAAACAAACAAACCAATAATACTCGTAATACCAATAAAACTCATGCTTAATGCAACGCCTGCCAACCAACCCATTAAACCCTCTTCGCATTTTGAGAGAATTTCATCGGCTCGCTGACGGTAAAAAGCCGGAAAAAGGCTGATAATTGTGTGGCGGTATGGCATCGGATTTACCAGAAGCATGATTGTCAAAACGGTAATTAATAAGGTATTGATAATCAAGCTTAGATAGTTGGAAAACCACAGATAAATATGCGAACTTGTCCACCGAAAAAGCGTTTTAATTTCTTGGGTTAAATCGTCAATACTGGGAAGGTTATCAACAATTTGTCCGGGTAATCTTGCTTGCAACCAATAGATCCCAACTCGCAGTTGTTCTATTCCTAGCGGGACGAGTTGGGACAACTCTTGAAATTGATTGCTCAGGCGCGTTACGATGAGAGTTAGCAAGACAGCGATCGCTGTGACTAGAATCGCAACAGCTAAGGCGATCGCCACTCCCCGCTTCGCACCCGACTGCTGCAATCTTCGCACTAAACGGTTGAGAGCGATCGCTAAAATTACGGCTGTAAAAAACAGTAAAACAATCGTTCTAATTTTCCACAAAATATAGAGCGAGGCTACCAAAGCAAAAAAACCGATCCACTTTCCTAAGCCCACAACAAAAGCCTCTCTATTCACCCACACTTAACTCTAGCAGGGAGATTTTTTTGGCTAAACTTTCTACAGCGAGAGTGAGCGATCGCATCAATTCCGAATCCTCACTGTATTCTGCAGAAGCCAAATTTATCAGCCGCTGACTTTGGCTAACTTCTATTTCCTGACTCCACTCTTGTGCGGTAGTATCTTTATAAACCCCAATCGTTATTCCCTGTTGTTCATTCAAAAGCGAAAAACAAGGAATATCTGATGCCCCATCACCCACATAAATGACTTGCGTTAGCGGGATGTGCAATTCTTCCGCCGGAACATCCCGATAAACAAATGTCTTGCCATCGTCTTTTGGAGCGTTGTCAACGCCTTTGGCAAGTTGAAACAAATAGCGAGTTTTTTCCGTGTGAGTTACAATTTTTTTGAGAAACTCAATCTCGCCCTCTTTACCATAATGGAACTCGCAACCCCACATCGCCTTAAACTGGGGGGCGATGCAATTATTACGGGCAATTTCCACCATACCGCAGCTAATTAGATAAAATTCAACTTCCACTTTGGGGTTGATTGCATAAGCGCTTTGACGTAGGCGATCGAACATTTCCGGAACGCCATCAAAGGGCGCTAATTTTTCCCCAAAATTTGCTATATATTCCTGGGTTATTTTGTTCCCTTGACGCTTAGATTCCTCGATAATTGCGTAAAATCTGGCTAGAATATTGTCCCAGCCGCTATCAATTAAAGGTTGAATTCGCTCGCGACGAAAGGCGAGGGCATCAATATTGAGGCTTTCTAACAGACTATCGACGGTATCAGGGACAAGGGTATCGTCGAAGTCAAACACGACGGCGATATAGTTAGATAAAGGTTTGGTTGCGAGAGTCATAACAATTTGAAAGTGAAGGTTAACTAACAACAGCAACTTGAATAGTTGCGATTTTCCCAATTTTGGGAAATAGTTCCCAAACAGGTAAAGTGTAAAAACTGAGATATTGCACCAATGTCAATAATGGGAATTTTCGTGGAGTCGGGCGGGTTTATTTAACCTGTTTGCAAGCTTTAAGACTATTGGTGAACCCGCCCCTACAGGTCCGGCACGAATGCTGCAATATCTGAGAAAAACCCTGTTTAACTTCCTCCTGCACTCGTTCCAATTATCCCGGTCAGTTGTAAAAGATAGATAACTGCAAAGCAGGCAAAAAAGATCCCTGCAATTACCGTTCCACCCCAGATAAACTTCGAGGGTCGCAATTCCTTGGGCAGCATTCGATGATTCACATAAAGCGTTAATCCAGTCACAATGGGAATGTGAGCTGCTTCAATGCCTCCAGCCATTTGTAACAAGGAAACGGGTTCGCCGAAAATCAGATAAATCGCAATGGGTAACGCAGCTAACAGGACTATAATATAAAATCGCTGCAAAAATTTTTCATTCGTCCAACGACCCTGCACGCCAAATCCTTGCAGTAAAATTTGCGTGCCATCCGCAAACATCCGCCCAAAGCCATCTTGGACTGAAAGCGTGGTGCTACAAAAAGTAATAAAAACAATTGCCACCATAAACCAAAAGCCAAATGGCCCCCAAAGGTCGCCTAGCAAACTACCCAAAATTTCTGCTACTTGTTGTTCTTTTGGCACTAATCCTTGGGGACGCAACAACTCGCCACCGAGAATCAAAAAAGCGAGTGCCGCTAACAGCGCACCCACGACTGCTAAGGTGTTGGAGAAACTCATTAGAGTCACCCACCCCTGCAACCTTTTTACTTGTTCGTTGCCGATTTGATTAAAATCAAGGGGTTGTTCTTGTTTGAGGGAAGCAGCACCGTATCCTCTGGCTTCCACCCAATAGGAATACCACATCAATCCTGCTGCCCCTGCTAGCATAAAACCCAGCCAAGGTAGGATTTCTTGATATTGCACGTTTTGGGGAATTTGAGGCACTAACCCCGCTGCGAATTGTCGAAGGTTGGGAAAAACAAAAATCGCCGCGGCTACCACTGCCAACGTGCGGCCGATGCCGATAATTGAGGAAATTTTTTCCACAACTTCATACTGCCCCATGAACACAATTGCTGCCGTCACAGCGATAATAATCACCGTCCAAAGTTTAACTGTTCCTCCTGTTACTAGAATCAGTGCTGTAGCGGCGGCACCTGCAAGTCCGGCAACTGTGGAAATTGCTACTACCACCTGCGGCAATAAAATCAGCCAAATCGTCCAATTTTTCGGTCCAGGAATTTGCTTAAAACCTTCTAAAATCGTTGCGCCCGTACAAACCGAAAACCGCCCGACTTCATTGTTGATAAACCACTTGAGGATAACAGCCGCTAGCAGCGCCCACAACAGCGAGTAGCCGTAAAGTGCTGCAATTCGAGGTGTAAATAGTAACTCACCAGAACCAGCAGCCGACAGCATCCATAAAAAACTCGGCCCCAACCATTTAAAGCGGTCCCAACCCTCTGGCGGCTGCGGGATTTGTTGATTTGTATTTTCACCCCGTTGGTTAGTTATTTGTGCAGAAGAACTGCGATCATCGCTATCTCTATTCATTGTTATTACTAGATTAGTAACTGGTCAACACGGATCGATTTACCCACGATTTATGGTGAGGTTGAAATTGTGGATTTTCATATTCCGGTGCTTCACAGCTTGTTAAAACGACGCTTGCTGGTGGCTTTTACCCAAAGCCGGATTAAACCAAAGACAACTGCGATCGCCAGCAAAAACGTTACATTGAACTGAATGTCAAAGCCACTTGCATGATTGTGCCAACGTAAAACTCACAGCAGGTATTGGCCAATTGCAAATGAGGGTACGCGCAAAGCCAAAAAAACTGCTGCTAGTCCCAAAAAAACGGCAATGTCCACAACGAATACGATCGCACTCAGGCTTGACTAGGTTCTCAAGTTTGAGAGAGGATTTTTCCTTCCCAATTACAGCGAGCGAACCAGCTAGAAGCATCCACAATCGCATTCGTGGTTGAATTTTTGAATTGGTCAGGTTTTCTTGTACTCAAGGAATTAATTTTGTACAAAGATACCTCCTAAGACTGCCACTCTTACATTTTTACCCTACACCTATGTCGGGCAATGATTGTGCAAAATTAAAGCAAATAGCCAAATATATTACTTAAGATATATTGCTTTTACATTCAATTTTAAAATCACCCAACTTAAGATAGATGCTGCACGGCTATTTTTTCTCTACAGAGACTTTTTAGAAAAACCCAAAGCTCATTCTCAGGTTAGGCGCGTCGCTATTGTTTAGTTTGTATCCTGAGACTACGGAGTTCATATAATTTAACAAGAGCGAGATGACACAAAATAGCGATCGAGCCAGCCAAGCAATAGGATTGCTGGGTCAACAAAAATTGGAACTAAGCGATCGCGATCGTGAAGAGATCATTGAGCGCATCCGTCCCACTGCCTTAATCATTTACGAAACGATTAGGATTGAGGGTGAAAGTGAGTTGTGCCGTCCAGTTTCAGCCCTAGCTTGGTCTGGATTAGCCGCAGGACTATCTATGGGATTTTCCCTGGTGGCTCAAGGTTTACTCCAAGCAAATTTACCGCAGCAATCTTGGAGTTCCATCATTGTCAGCTTTGGGTACAGTATCGGCTTTGTCATCGTGGTGATGGGGCGTCAGCAGTTGTTCACTGAAAATACTCTGACTGTTATTCTGCCTTTGTTAAGCGCTCGCAGACCCAAACTTTTTATGCGAGTGCTGCGATTATGGGCAATTGTGTTAGCAAGCAATTTGTTAGGTGCATTCATATTTGCCTCAATAGTTGCACAGCCTGGAGTCTTCCCGCCTGAAATTCAAACAGCGTTTAGCGAAATATGTTTAAGAGTTATCGATGGAGGATTTTGGATAACTTTATTGCGGGCAATCTTTGCTGGTTGGTTAATTGCTTTAATGGTCTGGCTTCTCCCCGCCGCTGAGTCTTCCCAACTGTGGGTAATTGTTATCATCACTTCCCTGGTTGGGGTAGGTGAATTTCCTCATATTATTGCCGGATCGCTGGATTTTTTCTATGCAGTGGCAATTAAAGCTGTTTCGTGGCCAGAATATTTTGGCAAATTCATGATACCTACTCTAATTGGTAATATTTTAGGCGGAGTTACCTTAGTGGCTGCCTTAAACCATGCCCAAGTTGCTCAAGATGACCTCTAGAAATTGAGTTAAAATAAACCACAAAAAGGTCAAGGAAAACCCCGATTTCTCTTTCTCTAAGAAGTCGGGGATGTGCGATCTTAAGATAGAAGGAGAGTGATTATGACTACAAACTGGCGTGGCTATCGAGTTGCAGCTTGGGTAGGACAGGCGTTATTAACAATAGCAGTAATAGCTGCTCTGAGTCAGGGAAAATGGCAAAATGCCTTGGGGTTAGCCTTATTCTTGGTAGCATCCCTGGCGTTTGTGGTGAGGGAAGACCGTTTGCCAACGCTGTTTGATTTCCTGTTTGTGCTTGCTGCTTTACTCAACGCCGGAGGCTGGGTTTTGGGGCTGTTTTATCAACCGGGACCTTATGATGAAATTGTTCATGCTTTCACGACTTTTGCCGTGACTTTAGCATTGAGTTTTTTAGCATACAGTTCAATGCTGACTATTTTTCGCAACCATAAACTGCTGTACTTGCTAACAATAACCAGTTTTGGGATTGCGATTGGTGCTTTGTGGGAAGTTGCCGAGTGGACGGCTGGTATTGTTCTCTCAACCGAAGTGATTGAGAGCCTGAATGATACGATTGTTGATTTGATTATGGATAGTTTGGGAGCTGCAATAGCTGCCCTAACTAGCTTATGGACGTTGCAAGAATGGATGCGCCCCAGTGCGACAGTGGGGAATCAAGCATCTATGGGCAATAGTCCGAGCGATCGCACTTAACTCAAAGCAAATTCATCATTTTTTCTTCAATCATCTTTCATCAGATAGATATTTTCTTATTGCCTCCGACAGATGGCAAGCTTTGGAGAGTTGAGATTAAATGTAGAGAGATAAACAAGTTTTGAGAGAATGTAGAACACAGACAATCGACCTTTAGCCAAAGTCAATTTTTAATAATTAATTTAAATTTTCACGTTACTGCAAGAGGTTGGTTGTTGCGATTTAGGAGGATTTTATGAAAATAAAATCATTTTCAACGGCAATTGGACTGGTTATGTTGGGTTCAACCCTTTATTTACCGGAAATTGCCCAAGCTAGTCCCAAACCCTCGATCCAAGTAGCTCAACGAAGAGTAGTCGGCTCTGATATCGACAGTTTTACCGCGTATCCAGTACAGCGATTAGATCCGGGAACAGAACTCTTTTTCGTGCTGCGAGGAGCCCCGTATTCTAGAGCTACCTTGACTATCCCAAATGCAGTGCAAAATCTGCCGATGCGGGAGGTTCAACCGGGAGTTTACGAGGCAAGCTACATGATTCGCGAGGGCGATCGAATTTCCGAAAATACAGTTGTGCGGGCAAATTTGCAACAAGGCGATCGCATCAGTAGCACCCGCTTGCAAGAACCTCTAGTTGCTGGTTATAGTGATCGCGGCTTTCAATCTTTGTCTATTAACCGCTTCAGTGCTCAACCAGTACAGCAGTTAGATCCGGGAACTACGCTCAATTTCAAATTGCTCGGCACTCCTAACGCTACAGCTAATTTATCCATTGAAGGAGTTGCTTATAACATCCCCATGCGGGAAGAATCCAACGGCGTTTACACAGGGGAATATACGATCCGCAGGCAAGATTATTTCCCCCCTGCGGGTGCAGCGGTTACGGCTAGTTTGCAGTCGGGAAATCAAGTTATTCGTTCCCGTTTAGATCGAGAGCTAATTGCTAGCGATGATGGCAGTTCCAACACTGCCGAAATCCCGCTAGAAATTATCACTCCCGAAGAAAATGCTCGCGTCAGCGGGACGGTTGAAGTGGAAGGACGCAGCGCCCCAAATGCGACAGTTAATGTCAACGTTCAGGCTACCTCTTCGGTGGCAGGTTTGTTTGGAGTTGAACGAAATATCCTTGAACGCACAATTCGGGCGGATGAACAAGGTAAATTCAGCTTTGCTTTTAAGCCGACCATTTCTTTACCAGGAACCCGATACGAGGTGAATCTCAGTTCGAGTAGAGGCGATCGCACCAGCGAAGAAACTTTGGTACTGTTTCAAAATTGAGCAGCGACTCGCGACTATTTGCCGCCAAAAATCTGGCAAACCCTGACTAAATTTGAAAGATTCCATCAGGAGATATCTATGTATGAACTAAATCGCTGGAAAAAAACGCCAGGGATATTACAAATCATCTCTGGAAGTTTATTAATCGCGCTGCCAACGGTTCCTCTTGTGGCATCAGCAGCTCCCGATCCTACACTCAACCCCTGTCCTAGGATTTACTATGAAGAACCTTTTAACAGTAATGTTCGGGTTTCTCAAGGATGTCCGCCTAATGCTGCAAGTCAAAGATTGAATCAGCAAGAGTTGGGTCAAAATATGGTTCCTCCCGCGAGGCGAACCAATGTTACCCAACCACCTTTGCCAGAAACAAGACAGACTCCCCTTGCCACTGTCACACCAATGGCAGGTGAGGTGAGCGTGAAATTAACAAACAGCACAAATACCCCGATTTCCTATCAGGCGATCGGGCATACTGAATCCCGAATGCTAGGGCGCGGAGCTGAAATTGTTCTGCAAAATCTACCAACGCCTGTGACTGTCACAATGGTGCGCGTAGATGGAGGGCTGCTGAAAGTTATACCCATGTCTAGTTCTGAAAAAGGGATGCTAGCAGTTTCAATAGATGAAACGAGTAACTTTGATGGCAATCAAGGAGTTCTAAGAATTCAACCTGACGGTCAAGTGTTTTTGAATTAGGTTATAAAAAGACCCGGTTTTGAACACGAATTCTGTAGCTTCATCAACAAAATAAACAGAAAAAATCTTGGAGGTTTTTCAATGGTTAATAATCGTTTGAACAATTCCACTCAAAAGCTCTCGAATGCTAAGGGAGGAGCGATCGCACTCGCACTAGCAGCTATGCTGCTTCCGGGTTGTACTACCCCACAGCGGCAAGCAACGGCACCTGTACCTGTACCTGGAACACCCGGTTCGGTTGCCACGACAACCGAGAATGTGGTTGATAACACAGCACAACTGCTTGGCAAAACTGTGACCATCAGAAGCGAACCAGTCAAAAAATTGGGGCCATCGACCTTTACAGTTAGCGATCAGGAGTTTTTTGGCAGCGAACCGATTTTGGTTGTCAATGCCACCGGCAAGCCTTTTGTGCTGCCGGCTGAATCAGGTCAAGAAGTTCAAGTAACGGGAACAGTTCGCAATTTTGTCCTTGCAGATATTGAGCGCGAGTACAAATTAGGCTTAGAGCCAAACTTGTACGCCGAGTACGAAAGTAAACCTGCGATCGTTGCACAATCGATGGCGCTAGCCCCCACACCGGGGGAACTCACCTCAAATCCCCAAAAATACTACGGCAAGACACTGGCGGTCAGCGGTGAAGTCGAAACCCTCAGAAGTCCAAACTCGTTCACTTTGGATGAAGACAAATTAATTGGCGGACAAGACTTGTTAGTGATACACACAGTTCCACAACCAAGCGTGCGAGAAGGTGAGAAGGTTGCCGTAACCGGCGAGTTGCGTTCGTTTGTCCTCGCTGAACTTGAGCGGGACTACGATCTGCAATGGGATTTGACCTTGAAGCAGAAGCTAGAAGCCGAGTATACCAACAAACCTGTCTTAGTTGCTACAGGAGTATATCCCTCAGCCATTCCTGACTAACCAATAGACCTCTCTCATAACTACTGCGGGGTAGGTAGGCATCATGCCTGCCCTTAACCGAGTTTTATGGAGAAGTCTAATAGCTAACCACAAGGCGATCGCGATCGCCAGGAAGACAAGCATAACGTCTTTCTTGCCTCGTTTGTTTTGACGATCAATTCAGCAATAAGGTGTATATAATGAATCAACCAGAATCCTTGCCGCAACCGCTGACCCAAAGCGAATTCGTCGCAACTTTTCGCTTGTTCAGTCGATTTAGCTTCTGGATACAGTTATTCTTGGGTGCTGTTTCCGGCATTGTTTTAGTATTTGCTATGTTGGGTCGCAACATGAGCGAAGAAACCAATAATGCAGGTATTGGTTTCGGGGTATTTTTAGCGATTGTTGGTCTGTTATTGCTGTGCTTTAGAATATTTTGGGATTTTCGCTATCGGCTTTTAGGCAGACTTTTGCACGCCGAAAATTCCCAGGTATATCCCAGCAAAGAACATATTACTCACACCTTACGGATTGGATTAGTTTCTAGTTTGGTGGGGGTATTAATCGCGTTTGTCGCTTCTGAAGAAACAGTTGCTGTAGTGCTAGCGAAAACTCTTAGTCAGCCCCAAGCGATGGCAGCTTATGCGCCAGAAAATGTGATTCGTTCCCTAGATATTTTTGTGACGATGGCAAACGTCAATCTGATTGGCGCTCACTTTTTTGGAGCTGTTACTTCTCTTGGCTTACTCAATTGGGTAGAAGAGTAGTTGGCAGCATTGGCGATCGCTAAAGGCAAACACAACTCCTATGCCGTAAGGACTTACAAGCGCTGGCCCATTTAACTAAGGTTGGTGCTTTTGCACTGTCTTGGCGAAAGAAAGCGCAGACAGTGCAGCTACAAGCTCAACAAGTTGGCTATTGGCATGAACATCTAATCGGAAATTGGTAGCGATCGCTCCAGCTAATGCTAATCAGCCTGAGCAACCGTTTTTTTTTCGTAATTGATTTATTATAGTGAGAGATATTTCATCGAGATTGATATGGATAGATTTTGAATCTGGACAAACATAACTTAGGCTCATCTTCCGAAAGATGAGCTATACCCGTGGAATTCAGCTTCCTAAATGGCCCTGTGACCAGGTTTCTGAACACAGCCATGTTACACCCTTTTTCTATTAAGAAATTTACTGATATGAAAGACCTCTGGTATAAAAACGCAATTGTCTACTCCCTCGATGTTGAAACCTTCATGGACTCGGACGGCGATGGTGTCGGCGACTTTCAAGGACTTATCAACCGCCTAGACTATTTATCCGCGCTAGGAATTACTTGTTTGTGGTTGCTGCCGTTTTATCCTTCCCCTAACCGGGACAATGGTTACGACGTGATGGATTACTACAACATTGATCCGCGACTGGGAACCCTGGGAGATTTTGTCGAGTTCATGCACCAAGCAAAGGAACGAGGGATTCGCGTGCTGATCGATCTAGTAGTAAATCATACGTCCCATCAGCATCCTTGGTTTGTGGCATCCAAAAGCGATAAAAACTCCAAGTATCGCAATTACTACGTGTGGTCAGAAAATCCACCCAAAACTGATCCCGAGTTGCTGGTGTTTCCCGATGCCGAGGACAGTATTTGGGAGTACGACGAACAAGCAAACGCTTACTATTTGCATCACTTCTATAAAGAACAGCCAGATTTGAATATTGCCAATCCGGCGGTACGAGAAGAAATCTGCAAAATTATGGGTTTCTGGCTAGAACTGGGCGTGTCTGGATTTCGCATTGATGCTGTTCCCTTTTTAATTAAAGGAATTGGCATCGAAGGTGCAGACCCCGAAAGCCTGCGAGGTTTCTTGGAAGAAATGAGAGAGTTTGTGTCATCGCGTCGGGGTGATGCAGTCTTGCTGGCAGAAGCAAATGTCGATCGCGAGCAAATTTCTATCTACTTTGATAAGGGCGACAGAATGCACATCCTGTTCAACTTTTTGCTGAACCAGCATCTGTTTTTGGCACTGGCGCGTCAAGAATCCACAGCATTGCGCGATGGACTAAAAACCTTACCGGATATTCCTGATATTTGTCAGTGGCTTAATTTTGTGCGCCACCATGATGAACTGACGCTAGACCGCATTACTTCATCGGAACGAGAGGAAATTTTTGCAGCGTTTGCCCCTGAGAAAACTATGCAAATTTTCGGGCGCGGGATTCGTCGCCGCTTACCACCGATGATGGGAGGTGACCGCCGCCGGATTGAACTGGTCTACAGCTTGCTTTTCACCCTGCCTGGTACACCCATGCTGCGGTATGGGGAAGAAATTGGCATGGGGGATGACCTTTCGCTGGAAGGTCGAGACAGCGTCCGCACGGTGATGCAATGGTCAGATGCAGCGAATGGTGGCTTCTCGACGGCTGCAACTGATGCCCTTGCCAGACCTGCGATCGCCAACGGAGAATACGGTTACAAACAAGTCAATGTCGTCGCAGCGCAGCGCGATCCTGGCTCATTAATTAACTGGATGGAACGTGCAATCCGCATCTGCAAGCAATGTCCTGAGTTGGGTAGGGGCAAGTGGCAAATTCTGGAAACCGACTCTCCCTCGGTTTTAGCCCACTGCTGCGACTGGCAAGGCAGGACGGTGATGGCTGTCCACAATCTAGCGGACAAGCCTTGTACCGTTACGCTCAAATCTAACGAATACAGCAATCTGTGCGATTTATTTGGCGATCGGATCTATCAATCTATCGATGCCGACTCGCCCTCTATTCCCTTAGAAGCCTACGGCTATCGCTGGTTTCGAGCCAATGGAATTCAGGGGTAAAAAAGTTAATTTTGAGGGAAGAACTAGCGACGTGGGCTCGTAGGAATGTACTTAGCAGTATTCTTGTCTGGAAGCGGTTGTATCTGACCTTGATTGACCAAAGCTTGATGAATTAGGGCAGTAGCACTACCCCGACTGAGCAACTCGTTCGGATTAAGAGTTCTGGGATCTGGATAGTTGACCACTATCTTTGCCTTTGTCGCTGCTGCCACTGGCTCAACCGCATATTTAGGAAGTTTCTCGGCATCTTTATAGTACGACTTGAGAAAATCTAATGCCGAATTTTTAGCAGGCGCAGTTGCAGCTTTTGTCGTTGTTGGTGGAACAGCCTTAGTCGGTTTAGGTGCGGGCGCAGCCGCAGGCTGCAGCCTTGCCACTACAGGTAATAACGGCTGCATCAAAACAGTCGCTGCGAGGGGAAATGCCAAACGGTTCCTAGCAATTCGACGTTTATTTACTGGAGTTGGTCTTGCTGGAGTTGCAGCAGCTTGATCAGTTTTGACAACAGCGGGATTGAAATCCATATTTAAACCCCTCATTAACACAACTAATGCTTGTGCCTTAGTCAAGGGCTGCTTCGGACGAAACTCATTTCCGGGAAAATCATTCATAAATCCCGCTTCATAAGCTTCTTGAATCGGAGTTTCTGCCCAGTAGTTTTTAGGCACATCCTTAAAGTAACTTCCACTCGGGATCTTTCTAACGCTTGCTCGCTCAAAAGCTTGGCGGATCATCGCCGAAAATTCATCCCGATCCACAGCCTGTTTGGGTCTAAAAGTTCCGTTTAGATATCCGGTAACAATCTCTTTTTCAGCTAAGGAATCAATAAACGGACGCGCCCAGTAATTCGGCGGTACATCAGGAAATTTTGATTTAGCTTGTTGAGCAGCAACTTGCTGGGAACTTAGCACAAAACCAGTGCCACTGACACTAACGGCTAAAGCTAAAAAAGCTACGCTGATTGACGGTAAATACCTGCGAGTAGACATAATAAATTTCCTCCTGATTTTTGCATTTTTAACGAGACTATTTGGCTGAGTTAAAGCGGATTACTTTTTTTTCCCTGCGAATCCCATTCTGTTTTTTTTACATCTAACTCTTCGCGACGTACTGTGTCTCTTGCCTCAACCGTATCTTGCTCAACTTCTTTTCTGACTTGTACTTCCTCGCGCACAAACGCTTGCTTTTTGATATCCACACTTTCTTCGTAGATTTCAAAATGTGCCATTTCTTCTTGCTTGAAGGCGGTATCTGGAGTTACTCGACTCCCTGCAGATTCTGGAGTTGTGTGCTCAATCACAACTCGCTCTTTTTCTACAGGAACTTCCAGTTGTACCGTTTTGGTTTCAACTTGTTTGCCAATTATTACCTCGCCTGTTTTGCGACGGGTTTTATCTGCAACTAATCGTTCTTCGTACAGTTTGAGTTTTTGATGATCCTGTTCGTTCATCTGATACAATTCGGGTTCTCGCTCGTAAGTATAGGTATCCCGGTCATAGGGAGCTTTACGAGCTGGAGGCGAGACAGAATACGTTCTCGAAACTGGAACAGGCCCTTCTAAAGGTAATGATGCTTCTACTGGTACAGACGCTTCTACTGTTGAAGTACGATAAATACCCCGCACTTGTTCTTCATAATCGTAATCAACTGCCGTCCCATGCTCATACCTGGGTAGTTTTTCCACTTGGTCTTTACTCTGCAAACCTGTAGCGTAAACGCGCCCCCCATTAAAATCAATCCGACAAAGAGCGATGGGAAGTAAAACTTTTTTGCCAAAAATCCAAGAACCAGTCTCTACCACAAAATAGCGGAAACGTCCTGTCTCATCTACCAGCACAGTATCGATCGTGCCAATTTTATCGTGGGTACTTCCGCCATAGACATCCAGCCCTTTGATATCGTCGTCATCAAAAGCTGCTTGGCGATAGTTGGGATTAAAATCCTCAATTTTGTAAAGTAACATTGTTGTTTCGTGTACTATCTACATCAACTTGTGTACCTACTTTAGATAGATATCAGTTCTAATACTTCCTTCTTATGAATGATTCAGCAAATTGAAAATTATCAAGATAGCGATATTTTTTTCTATTTTTCTATCTTTAGGTAGATGAATTTAGCATTCCTGTACTGAATGTAATAAATTTATCTAATCATTCGTAGGTTGGGTGGAGCCAACCTACAACGTTTCTGCAACCAACTCTCACAAGGATTTATTAGGTTTTATTATCACCTTAACTAGGGGATATCCTACAAAGTTAAGGGCATTTATAAACGAGCTGCTGGTTTTTTTTTAAGGAGATTTCGATTTTATGAGCGAAATTACTACTTTTGATATTTAAAAAATTTAACTTAAAAATATTATGCCCATTGGTAGATATTCTGGTAATGATGATTAAGTAAAATTAAATTACCTTCAAGAAAAAAAATGACCACGTAACGCAGGGGTTAATCTTTTATGACTTATCCAGATCGATCGGGCAGTCAACTCACTGATCCTACAATCGTCAATCCGCTGGTGGATTACCACGACCAAGTGAGGTGGGGGCCAATTTTGGCAGGAATTGCGATCGCTCTGGGCACTCAACTAATTTTAAGCGCTTTGGGAATGGCGATCGGATTAACCGCAGGTGCAACAGGCGCGGATGCAGGTTCCGTTGGCTTTGGAGTTGTAATTTGGTCGATTATCAGTTTGCTGATTTCCCTATTTTTGGGAGGTTGGGTGATGGCTCAAAGCTGCGGCCCGATGACCAAGAAAACAGCATTTTTGAATGCAGCAATTCTTTGGGGAGCTACATTAGCACTTAGTGCTTGGTTATTAGGAAGCGGGATATCGGGTGCTGTTGGCGCTGCGGCTGCTAATGCTGGAGAAATTGCCAATCAAGTACAACAACAGGGCGGCGTTAATATACCCAATCAAGCGCCGAATGTAGACCCAAATCAAGTTCGCGATATAGCTGGTAATACAGCTAAAGCTACTTGGTCATTTTTACTTGGCTCTTTGCTGAGTTTGGCAGCGGCAATGATTGGTGCTGCTGTTGGCGCTCGCAAACCTCGCGTTTATGCTTGATTAGCGGTCAACCACCCACCACTAATCGGAGTACCGATATAGTGGGGGCACAGAAATTGCCAAGTTGACCAGTCTAGGTGTTAAATCACTACGTTTAAGGCAAGTGTTAAAGACCTACCAGAGAATGCGTAGCTAGTTCTCTGCTCTAGAACTTAAAAGTTAAACAGGTGTAAGGGTTAAGCCAGTGCTTTTAAGATAGTTACCGACCTTAAACATTGACGAAGCTAACATTACCCCGAAAGGGAGGACTTAAAATGTCTAACTTTGTTTTTGTACTAGATACCCAAAAACGACCGCTCAATCCAATCCACCCAGGAATGGCCCGTAAATTGCTAACTAATGGCAAAGGTGCTGTTTTTAAAAGGTATCCATTCACACTAATTCTCAAGGTAGAGGTAATAACAACCCAAAAACCAATCACTCTCAAAATAGACCCTGGCTCTCAAACCACTGGGTTCGCATTACTGCAAGGAGAAAAAGTAATCTTTGGCGCAGAACTGACTCACCGAGGTCAAGCTATTAAAGCCAGCCTTGAATCTCGTCGTTCATTACGTAGAGTCCGGAGAAATCGCCATACTCGTTATCGTCCAGCTAGATTCCTAAATAGAACTCGCCTTAAAGGTTGGCTAGCCCCAAGTTTACAACATCGCGTTGAAACAACTCTAACATGGGTGACTAAATTGATGAAAGTTGCCCCCATTGTTTCCATTGTTCAAGAACTTGTGCGGTTTGATTTACAACAATTAGAAAACCCAGAAATTTCGGGAATTGAGTACCAACAAGGCGTTTTGTGTGGCTACGAGGTTCGGGAATATTTGCTCAACAAGTGGGAGAGAAAGTGTGCTTACTGTGGTGTTACAAATACACCATTACAAGTCGAACATATTCATCCTAAAGCTAAGGGTGGTTCTAATCGCATTTCTAATCTTTGCCTTGCTTGTGAAAAGTGCAATATTAAGAAAGGAACTCAAAATATTGAGCAATTCCTGTCTAAAAAGCCAGAGGTTTTAAAACGGGTTTTGTCTCAAGCAAAGCGTTCTTTAAGAGACGCGACAGCAGTCAATTCAACTCGTTGGGCATTATTAAATCGGCTTAGCATGATTGGTTTGCCTGTTTCTACTGGCAGTGGTGGCTTAACAAAGTTCAATCGCACTCGATTAAGTCTAGCTAAAACTCACTGGTTAGATGCAGCTTGTGTTGGGAACGTTGAATCGCTGAAAATTCTAACAAACAAGCCGTTGTTAATTAAAGCTACTGGGCATGGGACGCGCCAAATGTGTCGTACCGATAAGTTTGGATTTCCATGTCGCTATGTTCCCCGGCTTAAGTTTGTTAAAGGTTTTCAAACGGGAGATATTGTCAAAGCAATCGTTACTTCTGGCAAGAAAGTTGGTAAATATGTTGGGCGTGTTGCCGTTAGAACGAGTGGTTCATTTAATATTGCTGCATCAGAATTGGTGTCAGGGGTTAGCCACAAATATTGTTCAATTATTCACAGAAAGGATGGTTATTCGTATGCAGCATAAACCTTGCCCCCCCTTGGACTCCCACCACGCTCCCTGAGTACAGGTGAGCGTGGGGGTCTCCAAGGGGGAAGACAGATGAACGAGCTAAAAACCTTTTCTAAGGTTTTGGCATAGAGATTTAAAAGGAGATAAAGCGATGCAAGAGCAGAGTATCTGGCAAAAATATACAACGTTAACAAGTTCGATCTTGTTAACGGCAACGGTTTTAGTTGCTCCCTCGTTCGCGACTAATACAAATCAAACACAGATTCAAGGTGAATCTTTACTAGCGCAAGTACCGGATAGCTGTCGCCAGGTTATTGCGAGGAATGGCCTTAATGTTCGGCGACAACCGACGGCTAACAGCGAAGCGGTTGGCATCATCGGTTCCGCACGAAATGTGACGATTCAGAATCTTGGTGAGAATGGCTGGGTACCAATTACAGCCCCGATACAAGGCTACGTATATGGTGGTTTTCTCGGAGCGTGTGAAGCGGCAACTGTCCCGCCTCCTACTAACTGCCGCCAAGTTGCAGCAGCCAGAGGAATTAACGTACATCAAGCACCTTCCACTGATGGGGAAAGGGTTGGAGTCGTCGCGAGTGGACGAAGAGTGACGATTGAAAGTATAGGAACAGATGGTTGGGTGCCGATTACAGTGCCTCTGAAAGGTTACGTCCAAGCTGAAAACCTGGCGTATTGTAGTTAATTGAAAAAACAGTGATGGATGACCAATCAAACCCAAAAAAAGAAACTAATTCACAGCAAAAACCTGGTTTGTTAAATTTCATTGCCGAGACAACAGAATCTGCACTGAATACAGGCAAAGCGGTTGTTGACACAGCACTTGATTTGGGGGAAGCTGCTGCTAAACAAACTTATCGATGGATTGGACAAGCGACGCAAGGAACCGGAGATGCGGTAACTTATGTTGGCAATCTTCCCTTTGTTAAACAAGTGGCAGGGGTACTCAGACTTGATTGGTTAGTTGGGGTCAGCGATCGCATCGACTTAGCCAAAGCCGAAGCTCAAGTCAAGGAACTCCAACAAAAGTATCCCAAGGAAGATCCCAGCGAAATTGCCCATCGCATTATGGTGGAAAAAGCGATCCACGCCGGTGGTGTCGGATTTGCTAGCAGCATTTTACCCGGTGTCGCGGCTGCACTGCTGGCGATCGATTTAGCCGCGACTACTGCGATTCAAACCGAAATGGTTTATGAAATTGCCGCCGCTTATGGGATGGATTTGCAACAGCCAGCTCGAAAAGGCGAGGTTTTGGCAATTTTTGGGTTAGCGCTAGGCGGTAGCAACGCAATGAGAGCTGGTTTGGGCTTTTTACGCAACGTACCGCTGGCTGGCGCGATGATTGGTGCGAGTACGAATGCTACGATGCTGTACGCGCTGGGATATGCAGCGCGCCAGTTTTACGAAGCCAAACTGAGGGAAGAGACTGAAGAACCTGGAACCGAAACGCTGCAAGCGATCCAGCAACAAAGCGAGAAATATCTCGATGTTGCGATCGCCCAGCAAGCAGCGATGGATCAAATTATGGTTCACATGATTTTGGCAACTTATCCCAACAAAAACTGGGAAGATATTCTGCCAGAATTGAAGGTCTTGCAATTAAATGCTGATTCTCTCAAAAGGATTGCTGCTAACATCAAGTCCCCCAAACCATTGGGTGCATTGTTAGAGCAACTTACCCCCGACTTTGCAGTACCGCTATTAGCTCAATGCCGTCGCATTGCCGAAAGTAAGGGAGAGGTTTCCGAAGCAGAACAGAGGGTGCTGGATGCTATTCACCAAACAGTGGACAAGACTAGACAGCTAGTTCATACACTGGACAAATAGCCAGCCTAAGTATCTTGAATACTACGTTTTGAGGGTGATGACACCTACGGGTGCTTTCCAGCTTGTAGCTCTGTCGTTAGAGATTAAACAGATGTATTTGGTTAAGTCAGTGTCTCTAACACAACAAGCCATCAAAACATTGGCGAGGAAAACATAACCTGAGTAATCAGAGGACAAAATGTCTAACTTTGTATTCGTTTTAGACACCAACAAACAACCACTTGAGCCAGTAGAACCAGGACAAGCAAGACGATTGTTAAAACTAGCCCAAGCTGCTGTTTATCTCCGTTACCCGTTCACAATTATTCTGAAATATGCGGTTGATAGCCCAAAAACCCAACCCACTCAATTAAAAATTGACCCAGGTTCTAAAACTACTGGGTTGGCTTTAGTACAGGGCGATAAAGTTATCTGGGGTGCTGAGTTGACCCATCGCGGACAACAAATAAAAAATGACTTAGAGTCACGTCGCGCCCTTCGTCGCAATCGTCGCAACCGAAAGACTCGTTACCGCAAACCACGTTTTCTGAACCGCACAAGAGCGCCTGGATGGTTGCCACCAAGCTTAGAATCCAGGTTAAAAAACATCGTGACTTGGGTCAACCGCATCCGTCGATATGTCCCAATTACAGGCATATCCCAAGAGTTAGTTAAGTTTGACTTCCTTGCAATGCAGAACCCTGAAATATCCGGCAAGGAGTATCAGCAAGGTGAACTTGCGGGCTATGAAGTCAGAGAATACTTGCTTGAGAAGTGGGGGAGAAAATGTGCCTATTGCGGTGTTGAAAACTTACCTTTTGAGGTAGAACATATCCACCCAAGATCAAAAGGGGGGAGCGATCGCGTTTCCAATCTTACCCTAGCCTGCCGTGGCTGCAACCAAGGCAAAGGCAATCAAGATATTCGGGATTTCTTGTCCAAAAAGCCTGACATCCTGTCCCGTATTTTGAAACAGGCCTCACAACCCTTGAAAGATGCAACTGCTGTGAATTCAACCCGCTGGGCATTGTTCCAACAACTTAAACAAACAGGATTGCCAATAGAAGTTTCAACAGGAGGTAGAACAAAGTACAACCGCACTCGTTTAGGACTACCTAAAACTCATTGGCTGGATGCAGCTTGTGTAGGAAACGTAGAAGTGCTGCAAGTTTTCACGAAGCAACCGTTGTTAATTGCAGCTAAAGGATGGGGCAGCCGTCAAATGTGTACAACCAATAAATACGGATTTCCTGTCAAGCACAGAACACGGTGCAAAACGTTTTTTGGGTTTGGGACAGGTGACATGGTAAGTGCAATTCTTCCCTTTGGGAAGTTTGCAGGCACTCACGTCGGCAGGCTGACGGTTAGAGAAAGCGGAGTTTTTGAAATGAGAACGCCACTCGGCAAGGTTAGCCCAGTGCGTCATAAATACTGTAAATCAATCCACCGCAACGATGGGTATATGTATGCGTTTTCCACTTTTGTCCAATGAATCAGCGATTAGAGGCGTAGCGATCGCACAAAAACTCAACGGTCAAGATATGGCTTCGATATCCACTTGAAAAAAATTGTTGGTGCGTTAGCTTTCTGCGTAACGAACCATCCCCAATATTTACTGTGGCTGTGTAAGTCCTAAATTAGCCTCACGTTAAAGTAATCTACAGCCTTAAGATAGAGTTTGACGTGGCTAATTTTAATACTATCAATAATGACTGATGCAAGAGGAAGTTGTATGACAGCAGAAATATCCGCAGTCTGGGACAAGATTGAGAGCATGATCAATGGCTTCATTGTCCTGCTGCCTAATATGATACTAGCGTTAATTGTTTTTGGAATCTTTTTCTTTGTTGGCAGGTCAATTAAGAGAGCGGTCAGGCGGCTTACCCGCAACCACCGCCAATCCCGGAATTTGGGACTGGTGTTGGGAAGGTTAGCGCAGGGTATTACTGTTCTGATTGGTCTGTTTATTGCCTTGTCGATTGTAATTCCCACATTTAGAGCAGGCGATTTGGTGCAACTGCTGGGAATTAGCGGGGTAGCGATTGGTTTTGCCTTTCGCGATATCTTACAAAACTTCCTAGCTGGTATCTTAATTCTTTTGACGGAACCGTTCCAAATCGATGACCAGATTGTGTTTAAAAACTTTGAGGGAACCGTAGAAAGTATTGAAACTCGCGCTACAACAATCCGAACCTATGATGGTCGCCGGATTGTAATTCCCAATGCGGAATTGTTCATTAATTCTGTTACTGTGAATACCGCCTTTGATAAACGCCGGATGGAATACGACGTTGGTATCGGCTACGGCGATGATATTCAGCGAGCCAAGCAGTTAATGATGGAAGCCCTGCACAGTGTGGAAGAGGTTTTGAAAGACCCTGCTCCTGACGTGTTGCTGATGGAACTTGCAGGAAGTAGCGTCAATATCCGCGCTCGATGGTGGATTGCTCCGCCGCGAAGAATGGACGATCTGCGATCGCGGGACAAGGTACTTTTTGCGATTAAGGAAAAGCTGACTGCCAATGGCATCGACTTGCCCTTTCCTACGCAGCAAATTTTGTTTCACGACCAAACCGAAGAGACGGATGGCGATCGCAAACGTCAGCGCGAAGGATGGCCCGCTGGTAATGGCGAAGTTCCCAAACCGCGCAGCATCAGCGGTTCTCTGCGACAGCTAATTGAACAGCGAGCGCAACAAGATGGCAACGGACAATCTTCACGCCACCCCAACTCATGAAAAATGTCAAGTTAAGCAAAATTTGGGACTCGCTGCACTCTAGCTACTGGTTTATCCCAACGTTGATGGCGCTGGGGTCGATGATTTTAGCGATCGCCATGCTGACACTTGACCGCAGGGGTAATATACCAAACTGGAGGTGGATTTACACGGGTGGAACTGATGGTGCGCGATCGGTTCTTTCATCGGTTGCCGGTTCAATGATCAGCGTTGTTGCTACAGCTTTTTCCATTACTATTGTGGCGCTTCAGTTGGCGAGTTCAAATTTTGGTCCCCGATTGCTGCGTAATTTTATGCAGGATACGGGCAATCAAATCGTGCTTGGCACTTTCATTGGCACGTTTATTTACTGTTTACTGGTACTGCGAACCATTCATGCAGAAGGAGAAGGATACAGCCTCTTTGTACCCCAACTCTCGGTTACAGTTGGTACCGGATTGGCAATTGCCAGTATCGGCGTACTGATTTACTTTATCCATCACGCATCAACCATTATTCAAGCCTCCCATGTAATTACTCAGGTTAGTGGCGATTTAGACAAAGCTCTAGATCGTCTGTTTCCCGATAAAATCGGACAAGGTAAAGCGAACAACTCGCGACAAGTGGGAGAAATTCCTGCAAATTTTGACTCGGAAGCAAGTCCAATCAAAGCCACTGGCGAGGGTTATTTGCAAGCAATCGATGACAACGAATTAATGAAAATTGCCCGTCAGTACAATCTGCTTGTACGTCTTACAACTCGACCGGGAAAGTTTATCGTCAAGGGCAGCGATGTAGCGATGGTTTTCCCGGAAAAACAGGTGAATCAAAGCCTGAAACAACAGATTAACGATGCTTTTATTCTGGGCAAAGAACGGACTGAATATCAAGATGTAGAATTTCCAATCGATCAATTAGTTGAAATTGCCTTGCGTGCGATTTCTCCTGGTATCAACGATCCGTTTACTGCGATTCGGTGTATAGATCGACTCAGCGCCGGATTATCCCGCCTCGCTCAAAGGGATTTTCCCTCGCCCTATCGCTACGACGATGAAGATAATTTGCGCGTCATTGTTGAAGGAGTGACCTTTGAAGGGTTAGTCGATACTGCCTTTAACCAAATTCGCCAGTACAGTAAATCAGATGTGGCGGTAACAATTCGCTTATTGGAAGCTATAGCTTGCATCGCCACTTACACCCGCAATTCAAAACAACGAAAAGCTTTACGCCGTCAGGCGGAGATGATTTTAAATACTAGCCGCGAACAAATCTCTCCGGAGCAAGACCAGAAAGATGTCCAAGAGAAGTATTACCAAGTCATTAAAGCTTTAGGCGAGGATTAATTTGCTTGACCATAATTATGGTAATAACAGCAGCTTTACGACCTGCTCCTAATACTTTAGCTTTAACCGCGCTGATTGCCATTGGTTTAGCGCTGACACATTTATTTTGCGGCAAGTTGCGGTTTGATCCTATTCCTCGCAGTCGCTGGCTTTCAGCAGCAAGTGGGGTTTCGGTAGCTTATGTTTTTGTGCATATTTTACCGGAACTAAATCAGCACCAAGCGGTATTAGAGCAAGTAGAAGCAGGAGTTATTTCTTATCTAGAACACCACGTTTATTTAATAGCTTTGTTAGGATTGACTGTATTTTACGGCGTGGAGCGAATGGCAAATTTATCTCGTCACCGTGGCGAAGAGGATGTGACCAGTCTTGGTGTTTTTTGGTTGCACATTGGCTCTTTTTCAATCTACAACGCTCTGATTGGTTATCTGCTGCTGCATCGGGAAGAACCGGGCATTACCAATCTGCTGTTGTTTTCTTGTGCAATGGCACTGCACTTTGCAGTGAACGACTCTGGTTTGCGGCAACACCACAAGCATATTTATGAGCGCATCGGACGCTGGATACTAGCAGCAGCTATTATTGTGGGGTGGGTGTTGGGTAGCGCTACTGAAATTGGAAAAACTGCGATCGCAGTTTTATTTGCTTTTTTAGCCGGAGGAATTGTTCTCAACGTCCTCAAAGAAGAATTGCCCGAAGAACGAGAAAGTCGGTTTTGGGCATTTGCTCTTGGTGCTGGAATTTACACGGCTCTTTTATTGGCTTTGTAGAGGAATCAAATAAAGCCAAAACGTTGGAGGTCAAAACCATTAGAAGGAATCCATCGAATCCTGGGGTAAAAAAGTTAATGTTGATGGGAGCACTAGCGACTCTAACTATGAGTAATGTACTTAGTGAATTAGGTAAACAACCCGGTTTCTGGCGCCCATGCGTAAGTCCTATATAGCAATCCTTGCAGGAGTCGTAAACTTTTTACCCCACCCCAACCCTCCCCTTATCAAGGGGAGGGAGTAAGAAATTCACAAATGATTTAGGATTGCTCTATATAATTTGTAGGCGGGCATAAAAAATTTTCCTCTGAGGTAGGGCTGATGTTTCCAGTGTGGTTGCAGGCAGGATTTTGGGGTTTAGTGGGGGGTTCGGCGCTGCTACTGGGAGCGGCGGTGGGTTACTTTGTGAACATTCCTCAGCGCGCGATCGCAACAATTATGGCTTTTGGCGCTGGTGTGCTGATTTCAGCGCTATCCTTTGAACTGATGGATGAAGCTTACAAGCGCGGCGGTTTCGACTCTACGGCGATCGGCTTTTTGGGGGGCGCTGCTGTCTACACAGCCGCCAATTGGTTTTTGAATCAGCAGGGAGCAAAACACCGCAAGCGATCGGGCGCTTTGCACCCAGCTAAAAAAGAGTCAGGTGATGGCGGATTAGCCATCGCCCTCGGCGCCCTGTTAGACGGGATACCGGAGTCGATCGTCGTTGGTGTCAGCATGATTTCTGGAGGCGCTGTTAGTTGGGTGACAGTAACGGCAATTTTCCTCTCCAACATTCCCGAAGGACTCTCTAGCGCCGCCGGTATGAAAAAAGCAGGGAGATCGATGGGTTACGTTTTTGGAGTTTGGGGCGCGATCGCAGTTATTTCCGGTATCGCAGCATTGTTAGGATATGCGGTTTTCAGCCACTTTTCTTCGGAAGTAATAGCCGCAACAACCGCCGTAGCAGCAGGGGGTATTTTAGCAATGATCTCAGATACTATGATTCCCGAAGCATTCGAGGAAACTCACGATTTTGCTGGACTAATTACTGTCTGCGGATTTTTAGCTGCTTTTGTACTCAGCAAGTTAGCAGAAAGATAATTGATAATTAGTCCTCAGTCTTAACTAATAGAGAATTGGTAATTGCTGAGAGTTATAGTGTTTTGGATATAGACACAGAGGAATTTGATATGTTGCCAAGCTGTATCTGGACATAAAAAAGTTTATAATTAACATGAAATGCCGCAGCCTGTAAAGAGGTGTTGGAAGATTTATGTGTGTCAAGTTAGGGCATATCCTGGATGAAAGGTACGAAATTCTCGCTTTGTTGGGAGAGGGAGGGTTTGCTAGAACCTACACGGCTGTACAAATAAACAAACCTAATAATCCTCTGTGCGTTGTTAAGGAAATTCCTTTTCCCCCATCGAACGATCCGCGCGTCTTGGACAGGGCAAGGAAGCGATTTGAAAGGGAGGCTAGCGCTTTGCGCCGTCTCGGCAAAAACTCGCGCATTCCCGAATTATTCGATAGCTTTGAAGAAAACGATTATTTTTACTTAGTTCAAGAATATATTGAAGGACATCCGCTTAGTCAAGAACTCACTGCGGGCGATGGGTGGAATGAGAAAAAAACTCTTGCTTTGTTACGGGAAGTTCTGGAAATATTAAAATCTGTCCACCCAGAAAAGATTATTCACCGCGATATTACACCTTCTAATTTAATTCGGCGCGAAACAGATAAAAAAATTGTTTTAATTGATTTTGGGGCTGTCAAAGAAATCAGCACTTTTACCTCTAACTCTACTGGTGAAATCTTCACCTCGCAGGCGATCGGCACCAGCGGTTATATGCCTGCCGAACAATACAACCCGCGGTCTACCCCGCAACCCTACAATGATATTTATGCCGTAGGAATCATCGCGATTCAAGCCCTCACGGGGCGGCGTCCCACCAATCTGCCACAAGACCCCGAAACTTGTGAAATTATTTGGGATTACTCGATGCCCGATCGCCCTGCAGTACAAGTTAGCGACAACCTCAAAAATATTTTAACCCAGATGGTGCGTTTCCACTTTCAAGACCGCTACCAATCTGTGGAGGAAGTTTTGCAAGACTTGGATTTGTCGATCGTCCCAGGGCGCGAGTTACCCAAAACTTCGCGGAAGTTGCGATCAAGCTGGCGCTGGCTGCTGTTCAGCTTTGCGGGAATTGCGGCTTTTGGGGCGATCGTACTTTTAATCCCCAGAATTTCCCCGCTAATCCCCAGAATTTCCCCGCAACCAACGCTGGCTACACCCTCCGCAGATGGTGTAAGTTCCGGCGAAAAACTCCTCGTGCAAACCTCCGCCTTGTGGTCAAAACAAAGGGGAATCAATGAGTTTGCCGACTCAAATTATCGCGAAGCTTTAAAATTGCTCAAACAGTCCTGGCGGGAAGACCGCAGAGATCCCGAAACTTTAATTTACATCAACAATGCTTTGCTGAAGGCAATAAATGCAGAATATTACACGATCGCAATTGTTGTCCCTATCCGTCGCAATCAGGACGGCAGCATCCTCAACGCAAATTTAGCAGAAGAACTGCTTCGTGGCATTGCTCAAGCTCAAACCGAAGTTAATTTAGGTCTTCTGGCTGCAAATGAGAACAATAAAGATTTTCCCGGTCAAGGCTTTCTCGAACCAAAAGCTATTAAAGGAAAAGGTCTCAAAGTCATCATTGCTGATGATGGCAATATCAAATCCTACGCCGTTCAAAGGGCTAATTATCTGGTCGCTCAGCCCGATATTCTAGCAGTTATCGGACACTACACCAGCGACATGACTGTGGAAACAGTAGATATTTACAATCGAAATCAACTCGTCGCCATTTCTCCGGGAAGCACCACAGAAGAACTGACGCGAAAACCTCGAAAATTTTTCTTTCGGACGGCTCCGACAACTAGCATAGAAGCTGAAGCTTTAGTAAATCAACTGCTAGGGGTCGGTGAGAAAAAAGCCGCAGTATTTTACAATCCCAACAGTCCGTTCAGCGCTTCTTTATGGGAAGAGTTCAAAAAGCAATTTGAAGCAAAAGGAGGCGCGACTTTTAGAATCAGTAATTATTACGACTTATCTAAAAATAATTTTAAGGCCGAAGCAGCAATCAAAGAAGTTGAGAAAGCAGGAAAAACAGCCTTACTTGTCATTCCCGACGGTCAAGTCACTAATTCCCTGGAAAATGCGATCGAAATGATTAAAGCTAATGGCGATCGCAATTGGATTGTCGGGCCCTGGACTCTGTACGAGCCGAGAACATTAGAAGTCGCAAAAGAGCTAAAGTCTGTTGAAAAACTGGGCATATCTGTGTTTTGGCATCCGTTAATAAGTTTTGACAAAAAATTTCCGCACAATGCTGAAAAATTGTGGGGAGGTCCGGTCAATACTCGATCGGCTTTAACCTACGATGCCGCCCGGACGCTGATTAAAGCCCTAGAACTGCAGCCAGAACCCAGCCGCGAAGGAATGCAAAAAACCTTAGCCGATCCCAACTTTAAAGCCGAGGGAGCCACGGGTATAATAGAGTTTGACTCAAAGACTGGAAATCGGAAAAACCCTCCTAAACGAGTGGCGCATATTGTGCCGTGTTCTAGAGAACAGTTTGGAGTTACATTTGTGCCGAACGAATTTCCCACAGCCGCAGATGCAGGTTTAAAGTGCGATTGAATTGATATAGCAATCCTTGCAGGAGTCGTAAACTTTTTACCCCACCCCAACCCTCCCCTTATCAAGGGGCTACCGTGTACACACAAGTCAAAGTAAACTAGGCTCATGTTTTGAGAGAGGTATAAACCGTGGACAATCCTATACTAATTCACGCCTCCCTCCTCGAAGGAACAGCCTTTGGAGACCCAAGGCTGGTAAAAAGGGGGCGGCATTATATGAAGCTTTCTTGCCAGCATCAATCGGTAAATATTCGTCAAATCAGCCGAAATCGAGCTGAATAACTAGGATACTATCGTTTTTTGGAGAATGAAAATGTGACCGTATCGGAATTAGTGCAAAGCCTATCGAGGCATTGCCAAAAAAATATAGAAGGACGGCACATATTAGCCATCAGTGATAAGCTGTTGCACATTTAAACTGTGATACAAACATTACCCTTGTTTTTGATTGTGCGACCATATTTAATTATTAATTGCCCTTCATTTAAGAGGCGGTGTAATAAATACTCTAGCTCTTCAATAGATGTAAAAAGTCTATTGGCAATATATTCTTTTACCGAATGCCATACTAATTCAATTAAGTTATAGTCGGGGCTGTATTCGGGGAGGAATTCTCAATGAAGGTTAGGCATTTCTGTTTCAATTATTTTTAGGTACTCTTCTTTCTTGTGAAAACTAACATTATCAAGAATAATCACTATTTTCGCTTTTTTTTCAGCAAATTCTGAGGCTTGATTACCTGCAACGCCCAATCTTCTACCCTGATGCTGTCTGTTGAAACTATCGCAGGCAGTTTTTTTTTCAAATTGCAAGTCTCCGAAAACGTCAACGGTCGCTGGCATCTATCTTATTGTTGAACCTGATAGCTGATCGCCAGCAACCGTTGCCGTTCTTGAGAACTGTTCGCTAGTCTCACAGCGATCGTACTTTTTGACCTGCTTCGTCTAAACTCCAATCGCCAACAGTCTCTTCTATTTGACAATACACAGCCTCTTTCTGATATTCAGATAGGGGCTTTGTTGTTTTTGCTGATTAAGTTGCCATACCTGTTAAAGTAATTCCGATCGCCCTCAACCCTCAACACGGTTTTATGCTATGTGGGACAAAATTGCCGCGCACATCTGTGAAACAACCGGAGAAACATTTTCGATCGACAATCGCCGTTCCGTCAGCGGTGGCTGCATCAATCAAGGCTATTCTATCAGCAGCAGTTCCCGCACTTACTTCGTGAAAATCAATCAAGCTTCCCAAGTCGCGGTGTTTGAAGCAGAAGCGCTGGGTTTGCAGCAAATGGGGGAAACCCAGACGATTCGAGTACCTGAGCCGATTTGCTGGGGAACTGAGGGGAATTCAGCTTATATTGTGCTGGAATGGCTGGATTTGAGAAGTCGCGGGGACGATCGAGCTTGGGAAGAAATGGGGCGAAAACTCGCCGAAATGCACAAATACACTCCCCCCAACCCCCCGTTGCTAAGGGGGGGAGAAAAGGCGAACTCAACCTTGCTAAGGGGATGTTTTGGTTGGGATATTAATAATACGATCGGCTCAACGGTGCAAATTAATAATTGGACGGCAAATTGGGCAGAATTTTGGGCAGAACATCGGATTGGTTATCAGTTAAAATTGGCTAAGCGTCGGGGCGGTCATTTTCCGCAAGGGGAACGTTTATTAGAGGTAATTCCTGAGTTGTTAGCAGGCCACGAACCGCAACCTTCGCTGGTTCACGGGGATTTGTGGGGGGGGAATGCGGGGGTAACATCTGCGGGGGAACCGGTGATTTTTGACCCGGCGGCATATTTTGGCGATCGAGAAGTTGATATTGCGATGACGGAGTTATTTGGTGGGTTTCCAGCAGAGTTTTATCGAGGATATAATCAGCTTTGGGCGTTGGATTTAGGGTATGAAAAACGCAAAATTCTTTACAATTTATATCACATTTTGAATCATTTTAATTTATTTGGGGGGAGTTATGCATCCCAGGCGAATCAGATGATTAATCGAATCTTGGGTTAAAATTTAAATAGTATCTGGATTCTATTTATAAATGAAGTACCTGCACTGCGGCATCAAGTTGGGATTTATCATTTTGTTTTTGACAGGCCTTACGCCTGGAAAGTCTTTAGCAGCTTTACCCTTGCAGGTGGGTGTCTATCATGGTGGTGGTTCTCGATACATTCAGATTGCTGAGAAACAAAATAGAATCTGCTTCAAAGGCTTTTCTTCTAACGGAGTTACTGTCGCTTCCGTGGCGGTAGATACTAGCAGCCAAGAATTATACGAAATCAACGGATTTGGCGGTACATTGCTATTTCAGGAAGATCAAGGAACTCTTTTGTTTGGTCAAAGGAATCAGTTGAGTAAGTATACGGCAGATTATGGATTTCCTAGGGATTTAGATGATGATTTGAAAGAGTGTCTGAGTTCCAAAAAGCCATTTTTTAGGCAGAAGTCAGGTGGTAGAGGTGCTCGTTAATATTGTAGGGACACGGCAATGCCGTGTCCTGATTTCTTGGTTTTTGAGACTTTATTTTTGCTTAGCTGTTGCTTTTTTCTTCGCTTCTTTTTCGGCTTTTTTAGCCGCTTTTTCAGCTTCAAGTTTGGCTAACTTGGCTAGCTCTTTTTCTTCAGCAATTTTATCCAGATAGTAGTGGTAATCTCCCAAATAAGGGCGAAACTCTCCATCCCGGATTTCGACTATTTTGTTGGCGACTTGGGAGATGAAATAGCGATCGTGCGAAACGATAATTACGGTACCGTCATAATTCTGAATCGCCTCTTCCATCATCTCTTTCGCCGGAATGTCGAGGTGATTTGTCGGTTCGTCCAAAATCAGCAAATTCACGGGAGTTAACAGCATTTTTGCCAAAGCTAAGCGAGCTTTTTCTCCCCCGCTTAAAGCGCCAACCTGTTTGAATACTGTTTCGCCCGTAAATAAGAAACGACCCAACAAAGTCCGAACTTCTTCATTTTTCCAGTCGGGAACTTCGTCGTGAATCGTTTGCATCACGGTTTTATTCAAATCTAAGGCCTCTGCCTGATTCTGTTCAAAGTAACCGGGGATGACGTTGTGACCTCCCAATTTGACCGTACCTTCAGTCGGCTTTTCCAAGCCCATAATCATCCGCAGCAGGGTTGATTTGCCCGCGCCGTTGGGACCGAGAAAGGCAATGCGATCGCCCCTTTCAATTAATAAGTCGGCTCCCAAAAATAGGATTTTTTCGCCGTAGGTATGCACCAAATCTTCAATTATTGCTACTTCGCGACCGCTGCGGGGTGCGGGGGGAAAGCGGAAATGCAAAGTTTTTAATCCGCCGGTGGGCGCTTCGATGCGTTCGATTTTGTCTAACTGTTTCTCGCGACTTTTGGCTTGGGTGCTGCGAGTGGCGCTGGCGCGGAATTTTTCTACGAATGCTTGCTGTTTTTCGAGTTCTTTTTGCTGGCTTTCGTAGGCGCTGAGTTGGGCTTCTCTGGCTTCTGCTTTTTGCAGCAGGTAGGAGGAGTAGTTGCCGAGGTAGGTGGTGGAAACGCCGCGTTCGGTTTCGACGATTTGCGTGCAAAGCCGATCGAGAAATTCCCGGTCATGGGATACGATTACCATCGGGGTTATCAGCCCTTTCAGGTAAACTTCCAGCCATTCGATGGTTTCTAAGTCGAGGTGGTTGGTAGGTTCGTCTAGCAGCAGGATGTCGGGTTTTTGCAGGAGAATTTTGCCTAAACTCATCCGCATTTGCCAGCCGCCGCTGAAGGCGCTGACTAATCGATCGCCGTCTTCGGGTTCAAATCCGATTTCGGGCAGAATTTTCTCGATTTGGGCTTCTAAACCGTAGCCGTTTAAGCCTTCAAATTGCCGTTGCAGCCGATCCATTTTGTGGATCAGTTCGTCGAGATTTTCTGGGGTGGAGGTTTCCAAGTCTCGATGCACTTGCATCAGGGATTCGTGGACATCGTTGGCTTCGCTGAAGGCGCGCCAAAATTCTTCTCTGACGGTGCGAGTCGGATCTACTTCAAATTCTTGGGAGAGGTAGGCGATGTGTAAGCTGGCGGGGCGAATAACTTCGCCTGCGGTGGGTTCGATTTCGCCGGCGATGATTTTGAGTTGGGTGGATTTGCCGGCACCGTTAACGCCTACTAAGCCGATGCGATCGCCTGGCTTGACTTCCCAGGTGACATCTTTGAGTACGACGCCTGTGGGGTAAATTTTACTGATGTGTTCGAGTCGCAGCATTGTTGTGGGGACTGGGGAAGGGCAGGTTTAGCGGCGGATGGGATGCCGGCGCTGAGGTCGAGTTAATCTTAACAAATTTTAATTATATTTAGGGTATTGCCAGATTTTGATTTGGTAGGAGTTACGCGAAGAAACGGGGTTTCTATGAAAAATCGCAGATTCTGGGCTAGAGATATAGGAAGAAACCCGGTTTCTCGCCTCGATGTGGATTCAGGACTATTTGGGTGGGGCGATCGCTGCCGATCTTATGAGTTAATAAACCTGTCAATAATCCCCTATAAGTCAATACGGTTCAGTTAAGGCTATGCAATGCTTCAAACAATAAATATCAGGAGGATTCATTATGATTCCAGTACCTCTGTGTTTAACTTGTTTAGACAGAAACTTTGAGACAGGGTTTTTCACGACTCTTGGGTTGTTTCTCGGAACTCTTTCCGGTATATTTTGATCAAGAATCTCCCAAGTCAACCAAGCCCAAAAAAGGGAATTTCCTGTGGTTGTAACCCCTGAAATTTTGGGAGCGCACGACGAACAACTCGTAATCTGCCAGTAAAAGAAAGACGCAAGGGTGAAATGCTTGAGTTGCTTGCCGTTTGAAAAATCAATGACCTTACCGATCTTGGGCCCTAGTAGGAAACCATAAATTTCTTGTACCCCCTCCTTTGGTTTTTGAGAACGAATATGAGTTTTTCGTCCTAATAAATATACTTTCAGTTCATCAATCGTATTCTCAACTTCCCAACCTTGATGATATTCATAGGCAAGGAACTGGGCTCGAAAATTTTCCGCGTCCAACAAGCTGGTAATTAAACGATATCTAATTTGTGCTTCTGGGCTGTAGTAATTCTCAATTGTGTACTCAATTACTCTTACCTTTATGGCCTGAAATCCTTTTTTTATTAAATTGCCGGATGGATAAATCCAACTCAAATATGAACCATCATCTAATTGTGTTTCGTTTAAGAATTTAACGTGGGATGGAATTCGCCCCCAATACTCACAACCTTTACTGACTGTGGCTTCTACCATCGCATAAAAATGTAAACCTCTATCCCACATCAATAGCATTCCCGCCGTTGCAGAGCGTAAAAACTTTAACGCTCTTACTCTTTCTCCCATTTTATATGGACACATTAAGGCGTAAAATATTAAATGTGTTCCTGCCTCTACTAAAATGACTAATCTAGCTTTGGGGAACGCTGCTATCGTACCCGGACGGCTTCCTGGACGACCACAAGCCCTAGCATTTTCATCACGCAGAGGGGATATCTAAGCAGGTTCCATCTATCACTACGACCCTGACTTCGCTGATAAAAGCTCCTACTGTTTCAACTGTAGCCATTGGTCGCACTAATGAATGAAACAACTGTCTCATCACGCCTGCTCCTAATCTTTGTCTGGCTTGAGTAATTGCCGATTTACATGGAAACCGCCAATATTTACCAATTTTTATCCATGCTTCATTAAGACCATTAATTAAATTTTTTCAGACATCCCGCATTGAATCTTTTGACCACAGGCTCATGGCGATTACCAGACACACTACCAGTTGTGCTGGCGCAGGCGCGATGACGTTTTTCTTCAACATTTGTTTTCGCAATAGCTTGTTCGATGGCACTTGCTGGAATTGCTATCTCTATGGCGTTGAATATCTCCTTACTTGGGATTTTGGGAGATAAAAAGTGAGAATTATTTGAGATGCACGCTAACTTGCTCTCCTTTTGTGGACACCATACCTAACTTACCAGGGTTTGAGCCTTAACTGAACCGTATTGAATTATAATATTATTTATTGTTTAACCACTCGGTTACTTCAGTATTTTGTCGAGCTGTTAAATACCCTTTTCGCCCTTTATGTCCTAGTTTGATTCCGGCGATGCCTTTGGTTTTAAATTGCTTTTTCCAATAACCAATAAAAAAATTACTTACACCTAAAATATTGCTAATTTCATGGTAAATATTACCTGAGATCGCCATCCTTACAGCTATTGCTCGTTTTAGTTATCTGGCATCGAGATCGCTTTTAATGAAAGATTCTCTCATAAGCTATTTCTATTTCCCTATCTTTTTGTTGCAGTTGTAAGTTATTCATTTTTTTATTGTCAAATCAAGTATTGCATATAATTGCATCATAGTCTTGATAATGATTTAGGATTGCTATAATTCTTTGGCGAAAGTGCACTAATAAAGATGGGTCAAATGCGAGTTCATGGCTGTAGCTTGATTGACCGATAAAGTATTGTAGATAGGGGTTTTCCCGGATTTGTTTTACTATTGGACGATCGCTAATTCCTAATTTTTATTTAAAAATTAATGCCCCTAATGCCATCCTAAATGATTTGGCGGGTGCACTCTTTTCTACGGGGAAGTTAGCCGCATATTCTGATTCAAATTCATCCCACGGGATTAGTTGGGCCATTTTTACCCAACGGTTAAGGAGTGACAACCTTCCACATGAGGGGAGTTCAAAGTCGGAGGGTGAGGGGTAAGCAAGCTCAGCTTTTATGTACACGAGCGCAGGCTCGTGATGCAAAGATTTTGTACTATTTTACCTGTTTATTTTGCACACTTTTCTTGATCGTGCGATCACATAACCAAGCCGTGTAACCTTTCTGCACTTATCCAGCAAGCCCTAATTAGATTAATAGCTTAAGGTGCGCCGCAGCGCACCCTACAGAATTAGATCGCAGCTATCAATCCTGCAACTTCAGCAACGGTTCAATCTGCTGCCTTTGAAACTGCAATTCATCCGCCAAAGGCTGGTAAATTTCTCGATCGCCCGATTCATTGCAATAATCCCACAAACCATTGTAACAGTGCCTATCGTCGTCCCAACCCGGATGGTTAACAATCGGATACAAGCAGATTCCCTCTATCGGAACTCCTGCTTTCATCGCCGCCATTACCTCAGTGCACACATAATTAAACCAGACAGGTCTAAAATCGTCTTCAGTGCCTGTTTCTGCTATGAATAAAGGGCGGCGGTAGCGCTCAAACACTTCTTGCAGCATTTCACGAAACGGGCGGTACAGCGGATCGGTGTATTTCATCGGGTCTTCATTGTGAATCCACTGATTGCGATCGTAATAATTCACCCCAATAATATCGAGATATTTTTCCTTACCGCCGAGTTCCGGGCGAAAACGTCCAGCCAACATATCCCAAGCTTGATATTGAGATAAGCGATAACCTTCCGCTGCGTCCCGATCCTCCGGTTTGTCAGGATCGGCAATAATGTTAATTGTGGGATCGATTTGAACGATGCGAGTGCGGGGATTGACTTCCCAAACTGATTCTATCGCTGCGATCGCAGCTTTGATTAACTGGATTTTGAGCTCGTCTCCCCGCCCTTTGGCAAACGGATTGATGTAGGCGACATCGCCGCCGGCCCAAGCAATAAATGAAATTTCATTAACAGGTGTCACGAAAGGTGTTTGGTCGGTTTCCTCAGTTAGCACTTCCATAAAAGCGCGCACCATGTTTGCAAACCTGGACACAAATTCGGGACTGAAAATATCAATATCGTCTGGCCAGCCGTAGTGAAACAAATCCCAAATTACCTGCATTTTCATGTCGCGGGCGGCCCGGATGATTGGCAGGGAACTGGAAAAATCGTATTTTCCGGGTGTCTGTTCAATTAAGTGCCAGCGGAGGCCTTCGCGGACTGTATAAATGCCTTGTTCCTGCAAGCGTTGGTAGTCGGCTGCTGCAAATTTATCGTGACCGGTGGCGGCTGTGACATCGAGGCGTTTTCCAGATTGCACTCTGTGGGTGGAACATTCAAATCCGCCCATGAAAAAACTTTGAAACATCAATCGAATGGGTAATGGGTCATTGGGCATTGGGCATTAGGCATGGGGCATGGGGCATTGGGCATTGGGTATTAGGAATTTAGAAATTGGTAATTGTTAGCAATTAACTAATAACTAATAACTAATAACTAATAACTAATAACTAATAACCGAGCCCCCATGCCCCATGCCCCATGCCCCATGCCCGATTAGCACTGAGTAATAGCTTGCGGCTGTGAACTTTCTTCGGGAATATCCCAGCCGAGAGTTGCCGCTGCGATCACCTCTATGGGAAACTTGGGAGTACGATCGGCATACAGCAAACCGTTAGCTTCTTGGTAAGTATCGGTTAACTGGGTGTAACAAAATCCGCTGAACATTTCCACTTGGTTTACCACCTTCAACAGCGCGCTGTAGCGCCTTTGCAGTTCCTGGGTGTCCGACGCGCGCACGTAGCCCCAAACCCTGTAAAAATCGGGGTTTTCGCGACCGGCGCAGGCGATGCCACCGAATTCTGTCAGCATCATCGGCTGTCCTTGGTGCGGGTGCCCGTCGAGGGTGAGGACTCGCCCGCCGGGACGCCCGCGATCGAACAAATCCGCTAGCTGGACTTCAGGCCCGTAGCGCTTGGCTAGGGTGTGCGGGTTGTTGTCGTAGTCGTGAATCGCCAGGATGTCGGTATCGATGCTTTCCCAGCCGTCGTTACCGATGACGGGGCGAGTCGGATCGAGGGTTTTGGTCAAGAAATACAGCGCTTGCACGTAGTTGCGGTGGGCGGCTGCTTCGACTAAATTCGGAACTCCCCAGGATTCGTTGAACGGCACCCAGACTACGATACAGGGGTGGCTGCCGTCGCGCTCAATGACTTCCGTCCACTCCCGCGTCAGCCGTTGCACGGCTTTGGGAGTGAAACGGTAGGCGCTGGGCATTTCTTCCCAAACTAGGAGCCCGAGCACGTCAGCCCAGTACAAAAATCGGGGGTCTTCGATTTTTTGGTGCTTGCGGACGCCGTTGAAACCCATTGCTTTGACTAATTCGACATCGTGCCGCAAAGCTTCGTCGGAGGGGGCAGTCATCATGGTGTCGGGCCAGTAACCTTGGTCGAGCACCAGTCGCAAATAGTAGGGGCGGCCGTTTAGCATGAAGCGATCGCGCTGGATGCTGACCGTCCGCATGGCGGTATAAGATTTAACCTCGTCGAGTAGTTTGCCGTCTGCCCACAACTGCACTTGAGCGTTAATTAGCGTTGGTTTTTCGGGACTCCACAGCAATTCGTTGCGGTAGTCGTCGATACCAGGGTCGGAGAGGGCGATGCGGCGGTGGATTTCGCCATTGAGGACTTCGTAGGTGTCGTTGACCAGCAGCAGACAGCCGATCGACAGTTTAACTTTAATCTGGATTCCCGACTGGCGATCGCCCGCGACAAACGCTTCAAAACCGATTTCCCAGCGTTCAAACTGGGGAGTCCAGCGGATGCGCTCGATATAAGTGTGAGGCACCAATTCTACCCACACTGTCTGCCAAATGCCTGTCGTGCGCGGATACCAAATACTATGTGGCTCTATTTGCCAATCTTGCTTGCCGCGCGGTTGCTCCAAACCTTGCGGGTCGTCCTGGGCCCAGACTGTCACCCGCTGCGGCCCGTTGAAGTTCACAACTGCTGTAATGTCGGCAGTGAAAGGAGTGTGTCCGCCTTCGTGTTCGATGACAAACTGACCGTTCACCCAGACGCGGGCGCGGTAGTCTACGGCCCCAAAGTGGAGGAGAACTCTGCCTTCTGTGTGAGGTATGTCAAATTCGCGTTCATACCAGCAGTTGGCGTGAAAATTCGTGTCGCCGATCCCGCTTTTTGCCGATTCTGGAGCAAACGGCACTTCTATAGTGTGAGTCCACTCAGAAATATCGATCGGCTGCACGCAGTGGCCCGCGTCATCGTAAGCAAACCTCCACTGACCATTGAGACAAATCCAGTTGCTCCGGCGCAGTTGGGGGCGCGGATAACCTGTTTTCCGTCCTTGAACTGTCACCTTACTATCAAGAGTTGCAGACTCTTCTATCTCGCAATTTTCTAGTTCTCTACCTAACCAACTCATCGGCACATCTACCTGAAGTTATATATATAGGTTAGCGACAATTGCCCCGACTTTGACAAGTTTTTTGCTGATTAATTTGCAAAAGTTCTGCACCTTAAAACAGCCTCATCTGAAGGATCTCTTGTGCTGAACTCATTAATCAAAAGAAAGAAGAAAAAACCAGGAAGATTTTTCCTATCACTGACTCTCCACCTCTCCCCCTCTCGCTCTAGCTAGCAAGACTTTGCAAACCTCCTAACGGTTCAGTTAGCTCACTTTTGAGAGAAAATTCTTCGGCAAACGGCAAACAATGAAATATTTGCTGTAGTCCCGTGAGTTCAAATAGAATTCTAACTTGTTCGCTCATGGCAGAGAGCAAAAGTATACATTCGCTGTCTCTAACTAATTTCACGATCGCCACTACAGCCATTAACTCGGAATTTTTCAGGAAATTTATTTTTGAGAAATCCAGCATAATAATTTTGCCACCGCTTTCAATTAGGCGCTGTATTTCTTTCTGAAACTGAGCAGATTGAGAAATTTCCAAAACCTCATGAGACAAAACAATTTTAACTATAACCTTCATTTTCACCTCAATGTTTGTTTGAATTATTAAATAACTTTTGATGAAAACCGAGTAAGGTGCTCCGTGGGCACCTTACCTTTTACCCGTAACTCGCAGCTTCCAGCTACTTGCTAACAGATTTGCTGTTGCCGTTGCCGTTGCTGTTGCCGTTGTTGACAGCAGCGACTTCTAGAGAAGCTGCTGCTGGGCGAGGGGCAACTTCATTGGAGGAGCTTACATTAGAGGCAGAACCGTTAACATTTTCTACCAATTCAATCACCGGCTTGGTAGTAATTTGTTTGTAAGTTGTCAGAGCTTGAGCGACCACTTGATCCATGTTGTAATACCTGTAAGTCGCCAGCCTTCCTACGAAAGAGACTCCCGGAGTTGCATCAGCCAAAGCCTTATATTTCTTGTAAATTTCGGCATTTTCAGGACGCGGAACCGGGTAGTAAGGGTCTCCCTCAGCTTGGGGATATTCGTAGACAATGCTAGTTTTTTGATGCTCTTGTCCGGTGAGGTATTTAAACTCCGTGCACCGAGTATATAAATGCTCGTTGGGGTAATTTACCACCGGTGCTTCTTGGTGTACAGGTACGTTCAGCGTTTCGTGCTTAAATTCCAAGGAACGGTAAGGAAGTTTGCCATAGCAATAATTGAAATAGGAATCGACCGGCCCGGTGTAAATCATTTCCCCGTAAGGGATAAAACCCTCAATCTCCCGGTAGTCGGTATTCAGCATCACCTTGATGTTTGGGTGAGAAAGCATCTTTTCAAACATCCGAGTGTAGCCGTGCAGCGGCATTGCTTGATAAGTATCGGTGAAATAGCGATCGTCCCGGTTAATGCGAGTGGGTACGCGCGCAATCACTGAGTTGTCGAGTTCCGACGGGTCCATTCCCCACTGTTTGCGGGTGTAGTTGCGGAAGAATTTCTCGTAAAGTTCGCGACCCACTTTGCTGACAACTACATCTTCAGAAGTGCGAATGTAATCCTTTGGTTCTGCTACTTTCGCGAAGAAATCTTCTACTTCAAATGAGGTGAGATTCAGTCCGTAAAGTTTGTTTACGGTGTTGAGATTGATCGGAATTGGCAGGAGTTGACCGTCAACGCTGGCGAGGACGCGGTGTTCGTAGGGCCGCCACTCGGTGAACCGTGAAAGATACTCGAAAACTGGGCGCGAATTGGTGTGAAAAATGTGGGGGCCGTATTTGTGTACGAGGATGCCGTGGTTGTCGTAGTGATCGTATGCGTTCCCACCGATGTGGTTGCGGGTATCAATTATCAGAACTGTTTTTCCGGCTTCATTTGCTAGTCTTTCGGCAATGACGCTACCTGCAAATCCTGCTCCGACGATTAAATAGTCAAACATTGAAACACCTCTGATTGTGGGTAAGGGTAAGGAATAATTGGTAATTGGACATACAGCGAGGAGTGTTGAGTGTTAAGTTTTGAATCCCTAACGTGTAACTCTTTAACTTCAACCTCAACATTCCTAACTTAAAACTTTCATCCTGCCTTCGGCTTTCTGCCTTTTATCATCGATCGCACTTTCGATCAACCCCAGCATTTCGCTCCAGGTATTGTCCCAAGAATTGTCTGCTAAAAAGGCGTCTACTTCGCTCAGCCACTTGGTGCGAACGTCCGAACTTTCGCTGAGGATTTCTTGGGCACAAGCAACGAATTCTTCAGAATTGCTAGCAATCCGAACCAAGCCGTTTTCTCCGTAGGGCCGCACCACGTCGCGGATAGGAGTAGAAATCACAGGTTTGCCGGCAGCGAGGTATTCTGGAGTTTTTGTGGGACTAATAAACTTAGTCGATTCGTTAATCGCAAAAGGTAGCATTGCGATATCCCATCCGCCAAGATAAGCTGGCAGTTCTTGATAAGATTTGCCGCCGAGATAGTGGATATTTGGGTTAGTTGGCAGAGTTGCCGGATCGATTTTCGCCACCGGGCCAATGATGACTAAATGCCAGTCCGGTCTTGCTTGGGCGATGCCCGCCAGCAGTTCGATATCCATGCGTTCGTCTATGACGCCATAAAATCCCAAACGCGGGTGAGGAATGTCTTTTTGATCCGCCGGTTCTTGTGAAAGATTCCTGGCTGTCGCAAAGTGTTCTTTTTCGATGCTGCTGGGGAAGGCGTGAATGTTTGGGTGCTGGTGCTGTTTGGCTTCGTAAAGGTTGTGTCCCCCGGTGAATACTACGCTGGCGCGCTTTAATAATTGGTTTTCATTGGCTTTTAAATTTGGGTGCGCGCCTTTGAATGCTGACAGTTCATCCATGCAGTCGTAGACTACAGCTAGCGGCTTTAAGTGGTTTGTGAAACTGACAGCCATTGGTGTGTAATACCAGAGGATGTACTGGCTAATTTCTGCAGATCGAAACAAATCATCTAGCATGGCTTGCTGAGCAGTTTGTGCTGTTGCTTCGCTGATTCCTTCGTTCAGGTGCGGTACTATTACCCAGACTCCGCTTTCGTGGATGCTGACATCAAGCCACCAATCTGTAGCTTCGCTCAAAATTGGTTCTTCTACAAAGAAGACGCGACGACTTTTCGCACAGCGACTCAAGAGATGTTGCGGACGCTGATAGACAAAATTCCACCGCAAATGAGACAGGCAAACTAAATCTGGTGCCTCTAAAGCATCAGCTTTTGATAAGTTGGCGCGCAATGCGGGCGAGGGAGCGAATTGAGAGGGGGATTTGGCTGGATCTATAGAGGTAAATCGGATCTCCCATGCTCGACTTTTATTGCTATACTTATTGTTTACTGAGTTTTCTGGGGGCGACATATTAGCCTCTGGAATTTGTCAATGAAAATTTGTCAGTTAAAACTGGTCAATAGGATATATTTCTCAGCATTGTCTTACTGAAAGTCGAAAGCATAAATCTGAGAACTTTTATTGACGAGCAAGCGCCGCATTCAGGGAGCCAAACAAAGAAACTGTTTAGCTGCGGAAAAAACAGGCTTATCTGCTTTTTTCAAAATTGAAACTTAGAGATAAGTTATTATTGTTAGACTTGCTATTGTTGTTAAATGTAACCCAGTTTTTCTGCCCTAACTTCTATCTGAAGGATGACTTTTATCTCAGGAGACACCTAGCTTGCATGCTGGGTTCAAAAGCCGTTAAAATGCCGATCGACCTTGTAAAATGACTCTTAACTGGCAGGTACGGGGTGAAAAAAGAGCGAGTTTTATTGCTTTATTTGAAGATGAGAGAAAATTTGCCATCAAGTTTATGTTGCTTTTTGATTTGACAAACCTTGCTTTTTTTTAACTCATCAGATCTCTAATTTGGTAAATTTGTATCCTAATATACAGAAACTTAATCGACATTTCTGACTTCCGATAGATTAACAATTGACAGTTTATAGAGTGGGGTTAAACTCACCGAAGAACACCTGTCTCAACAATACGAAAGAAACCAGGCAACCGCAACGATAAACCTAAGATTTTGCGCGAGTAGATGCCAAGAAACCAAGGTGATGACATTTGCGCTGTGGGCGTCAGTTTAACCTCGCGCCCACAGCACAAATGTCAATCATCCCTCTAAAGCCGCGTTCGCCGATATCTGCAATCAAAGGCCAAATATCCACGTAAACCCGCGGCTAGAAAATAGCAGTAACTTTACAGTCGGCGGCTGTCAATTTGGGCGATTCCTCCTCCAAAGGCAAAATCTTGCACCGTCGAACTCTTTAAGAAATCGTGGGGAAAACCCAATTCAATTGCGCTTACTTTGTCTAACTGCCGCATTTGATCCGGCGTTAATTCAAACTCCAAACAAGCGAGATTTTCCTGAAGTTGCGAGAGTTTGCGCGAACCCACAATCGGAATAACTTCGACTGGTTGTTGGATCAGCCAATTTAGGGCTACTTGAGAAGCAGGTTTGCCAATTTCGGCTGCTATTTTGCTAACTTCGTCAGCAATTTTGAGGTCTCGTTCGTTAATTTTTCCCGATTCAGGTGAATTCAGCCGTTTAGCTTCGCTGGCTGTTTCTGAAGTGTTGTATTTTCCTGTCAGCAAACCGGCTGCTAAGGGGCTCCAAGCTGTGACGCCAATATCAAAGGCTTTTGCCATAGGGATCAAGTCCCGTTCAGGAGTTCGCTCTTTTAAAGAATACTCGATTTGCAAGCCGATAAATGGTGTCCAACCGCGAAGATTGGCGATCGTATTTGCTTGAGAAATAATCCAAGCCGGCGTATCGGAAATGCCTATGTAAAGAACTTTGCCGGCGCGCACCAAATCGTCAAAAGCGCGCATTACTTCTTCAACGGGTGTCGTAAAATCCCAAGCGTGCAGCCACAGCAAATCTATGTAATCAACTTGCAATCGCTTCAAACTTGCTTCTACTGCTTGCACCATATTTTTGCGGTGGTTGCCGAAACCATTGATTTCGCCATTCTTCATGTTGAGGCTATACTTCGTGGCAACTACCCATTTTTCGCGATCGGCTGCGATGAACTCGCCGACATATTTTTCGCTAGTACCGTTGGTGTAGAGATTCGCGGTATCAATGAAATTGCCGCCCGCTTCTGCAAAGGCGTCGAACATTTTACGGCTTTCGTCGTAGGAGCTCCCCCAACCCCACTCTTCCCCAAAAGTCATAGTGCCGAGGCAGATTTCGGAAACGCGAAGTCCGCTGTGACCTAGTAGTTTGTATCTCATGTCACTCTTCCCCTAATTAATGGTTGTTAACAGTTTAAATCGGGATTTCCCAAACTGTTGCCATCAGTCGGGGTGGCGGGTTTTTGTAAGGTGTTAGCGCTGCGCTGAAGGTTGAGTGTTTTGCCAAGTCAATCAAAATGTCGTAGCAGGGGCGATGCTGTCTCGCCCCTGCGTTTACGTTTAAACAGCGCGCAGGGGCGATCGTCTTACTAATGTATTTAGGATTACATGAATAAATAAAAATACAGTAAAACGGAAAAACAAATATCTACCTTTAGATAGGTATTTTAGGACAAGAGTTGAATAAAAAATGCTATCTTAAATAATCAGAAAACCAGACAGAACCAGATAAAAAATTAATGTAGCTAAATTAACTTTTTAGCGTTATAGTGATTTATAGATTACAAAAACTAGGTGACTCACTTGGCTGATATCGTTGATACCGCCGTTTCGGCAGGCTCTTTTACTACCCTAGTTGCTGCAGTCCAAGCCGCTGGTTTAGTAGATACTCTCAAAGGCGCTGGCCCCTTCACAGTTTTCGCGCCTACTGACGAAGCTTTTGCTAAGCTTCCCGCAGGTACTGTAGAAGCACTGCTTAAGGACATTCCTAAGCTGACAAAAATCTTGACTTATCATGTCGTTTCTGGCAAAGTTATGGCCGCTGATGTGGTCAAGCTGAAATCTGCCAAGACAGTGGAAGGTTCAGAAGTTAAAATTGATGCTTCCAATGGCGTCAAAATCAATGATTCTACCGTTACAACAGCCGATGTTGCTGCTGATAATGGCGTCATCCACATTATTGATTCAGTCTTGCTTCCTGCGTAAGCACAGATTTAGATAGCCCAATACTATCTGGAGGGCGGTGGCTGTTGTTAGCCGCCGCCCTGTTTTAATTGATAGTTGAGATTTCAATATTTTATGCAGCTCGATAATTAAAACTATCGCTCTTTTGTCTGTCCAGGCGGAGGAAAAGTGGAAATCAGGATCATCTTCAATTACAGGAATGACTCCCTCGGCGCTATCATAATCAGGCACCAGGTTTCAGCGATTTTCCTTGATTATAGTCTTCCCAGAGTGACAAAAGAGCGATATACCGCTGCTTTTGTTCTTCAGTAAACGCCATAAGTAGGCAAAATTAAACGGGTAACAGACTAAGAAAAATTGATTACTCGTCCATTATGATGAAGCTGAGCTGCACACTCTTTAAAATCCAGAAAAACGCCTTTGAGTTAATTGGAAATAACAGAAATTTATAGTTGGAACACGAGCGAATTTATCAAGAGTTCAAAGTTACCTTTATAGGATATTGAATTATGTTTGTTCGCTCCAATATACTCATTAAGCCCCGTCTCAACCTAAAGTTAATCATATTAAAATCCATTGTTTTAACTGCTATTTTTGTAATTTTAATATATTATTTTGACACATTCCTCAAGCCAACAATTCACTCACAGCTACGCTAAAACCTGCAAGCACACTTTGAGTGTTAACAACTTCATCCGCATTAAACAACCGCCAACGTTGCCCTGCATTCACAAATATTAATCTAGCTTCAGGAAATAGCAACCAAACTTCTAAACATCCCGATTCCAAATATTCCTGAGCTTTGGCAAATAACTCTTCGCCGCTATCTTCCGGGGAAGCAACTTCCGCTATCAAAGGAAAACTTTGGGAAAATGCTGTAAAATTGCCTGATTCTGGCAGCAGTTCAGGAGTGATGTAAGCAACATCGGGACGGCGACCCTGCTTGCTAGTGCGACAAAGGACTTCTGTAAGAACTTCTCCTCCCTGTTCGCTGGAATTTTTGTAATTTCTCCAGGATGTAGATAATTTAGATTGAGCGAGACCATGCTTGAATGTTATTCCTGTTTTCTCCACTAAGTTGCCGTCAACCCATTCCATTCTATCAGGAGGCTTGACTAAGAACTCTTCGAGAGATATGACTTTTATTGGCTCAAATTCTGGCGAAATTTCTGCTGTATTTTCTGATTTTTGCGGTAATTCTGGCTCAGAGTTTGGGTCGGCCTTTTTTGGTATAATTATAGTAGCTGTCATGCTCGAAACCTCTCTTTAACGATTCTAAGCTTACAAGCGATCGCTGTCAATCGCATTTAATGACATTATTGAACTTGGTAGATTTTGTCTTTCAACTTAGCCCGACAATTTATATATCATAGCAATTCAGAAAGGTGACTTTCATGATTCTCTCAAACCGTTTTTCTGAAGCCCTCACCTATGCTGCCGAATTGCACGCTACCCAAGTTCGCAAAGGTTCCGGCGTTCCCTACATTGCCCATTTGTTGGGCACTGCTAGTATAGCTTTAGAATATGGGGCAAATGAAGATGAGGCGATCGCAGCTTTGCTTCATGATGCGATCGAAGATCAAGGCGGCGCCACCACCCGCGAAGCCATCCGCCGCCGCTTTGGGGATACTGTCACAGCTATTGTAGACGGCTGTACAGACAGTGACGAGACGCCGAAACCCCCTTGGCGTCAGCGAAAACAAGCTTATATCGATCGCATTTCTACAGCTTCAGCCTCAGTAAGATTAGTCTCGGCTGCTGATAAACTTTATAATGTTCGATCTATCCTGAAAGATTCCCGTCAATTAGGAGATACTGTTTGGGAACGCTTCAAAGGTGGCAAAGACGGTTCTCTCTGGTATTATCGTTCTTTAGTAGAAGCATTCCGCCAAGCTGAGTTAACGCCTATAGTTGAAGAATTAGACCGCACAGTTTTAGAATTAGAACAGTTTTCTGAACCCTGAAGGCTGAAGGTAAAAAGCGCTAATTATCAATTACCAATTACACTTAAAAAATGGCAAATGTTCGCTTAGAAAATATTACCCGACGCTACCAAAACGTCACCGCGATCGAAAACATCAGCTTCAAAATCCCGGACGGGGAATTTTGGGTATTAGTCGGGCCCTCCGGCTGCGGGAAATCGACAATCATGCGGACAATTGCAGGTTTAGAAACCGCCACTTCCGGCAATCTTTACATCGGAGATAATTTAGTTAACAACATTCCGGCGAGACAGCGGGATGTAGCAATGGTGTTTCAAAATTACGCGCTTTATCCGCACATGACTGTCGCAGAAAACTTGGCATTTGGATTGCGGATGCGGAATGTTGACCCGACTAAAATTCAAGAACGAGTCGAAACAGTAGCCCGATCGCTCTCGATCGACCACCTTCTCAAGCGTAAGCCCAAACAGCTATCAGGGGGTCAGCAGCAGCGGGTAGCACTCGGCAGGGCGATCGCGCGCGAACCGAAAGTATTTCTTTTAGATGAACCGCTTTCTAACCTCGATGCTCAACTGCGAGACGATACTAGAGCAGAACTCAAACAACTGCATCAACGGCTGGGAATTACCACAATTTACGTCACCCACGACCAAGTGGAAGCGATGACTTTAGCTGATAAGATTGTAGTCTTAAATGGGGGAAAAATTCAACAAATTGGAGACCCGCAAAGCATTTATGCGAAACCAGCTAACCGCATGGTTGCCACATTTTTAGGCAATCCCGCCATGAACATTTTGCCGGCAATTTATACTAACGAATCCTTTCAAATAGGAGATCAAGCTTTAGCCTGTCCGCCCTCGATTCAGAAAAAATTGCAGGCGAGAGAAGGACAAGGATTTGATTTGGGCATCCGTCCAGAAAATATAGAAATCTTTACGCCACAAACAGTAGAAGATGATGATTTGAAAACCGATGTTTGGGCTTTAGAAAAAGTCCCCCTCGATGTAGAGGTAAAAGTAGTGGAACCTCTGGGGCGAGAAACTTTAATTAGGGCGAGTTTGCCTTCGGTGAGCGCTGAAACTACTGTACAGTTGCAAGTACCTGCGAGTGTTCGCTTGCGATCGGGCGATCGGCTGACGGTACAGCTTGACTTCGATCGAATATTTATATTTGACCCCTCCACCGGTGAGGCGCTGTATCCTTAATGGGCTTGAACAGGATTTACGCACGGGTAATCAGCCACCGGGTTTTTTAGTCGCAGTGCCTAAGTCCTGTTCAATCTAAAATCTAAAATCTAAAATCTAAAATAGACTGAGCCTTCCTGTTGGAAAGTCTCGATTCGTAGTTACAAAAGTTTACACTTGACATTTATTAATTTACGCAGTAATGGTACGATTAGTATTGGCACAACGGTAAAACGTCCCCCCAAAAGCTGATATTTCCTGAATCGGGGCGATCGCGACCCACAACGCCAGCATCTTCGGGCTAAGAAGCGGCTTTACGCCCCGACTTGGGAGCAACTAGCGAACCAAAAACTCAGAAAAACGTTCTAGCGGCATTTTTAGATGAATCCCGACAACCTGCCTCAAATGCTGCAAACAGGATTTCACCTAACTTTAGGTGCAACTTCCTTTTTAATTGAGACATTGCAAGATCCCCTGAAGCGAGAAGAAAATCTTGACAAACTTAAGTCAGATTTTGGCCAGCTAGCCGATGAACTGCTGGAAAAAGGAGAAATGACTGAGCGAGAAGCCCGGAATTTTGTAGATACTATTTTCTCTCAACCGGGCGATCGGGAGAATGCAGACAGTGAATCTGTCTCGCCCAAGCAATCAGATGCAGCGACTGATGCTTCTCCCGAGTCGGTTGTACAGCCTAACGTAAAGCTAGAGATTCAAGAATTAACTGCACACATGGCAGCGCTGAGGGCCGAGTTGGAAAATTTGCGCGCCGAAAATTCCCAGCATTAAAGAATCAAGAGTCTTTAACACAGCCGGAGTTTACTTGCCAACTTAATTTAAGAGAACCAAAATTTAGTCATTGTCCCATTTTTCAGAACCTATCAGGTCGGCAATGCGATCGCGCAGCAAGAAGTCACATTTTTCTAATTCGCACTCTACACAGGCCCATTCCCGGGGCGGAATGAATTGGCAAAGCGTGTATATAGGCTGTTGGCGGCTCAGTACGCCCTCGTGGACAAGGTGACGCGCTTCATCTTGGATCACATCTAAAGAGTATTGGATTTGGGGAATAGTGGAGTGAATCATAATGCGCCCTCAATGTTTTACTAAAAAATTTTATGGCCCTGGTAATAATATAGTCCAAACTTACGAATATGTAAGTTAAATTTTGTCCGTATACAGCTATACAATTCACTGCCGTAAATAAAAATAAATTATACGAATCCTTAGTAAGTGATGGGATCTGTCTTAGGATATTGATAAACAGCACATTTTCCTGACTAGGAAGCGGATCTGCTGGAAAGTTCAATTCAGAACTTAGGAACCCGCATCGGATTCCCGGTTTCTGGATGCTTTGCCACCAAAGGCAACATTTCTTGCGAGAAACCGGGTTGATGAATTTAAGTCCTGACGGAAACACCAAAGGAAAGATTTAGGAGTCCGGCAACTCAAGCATTACCAGTCCCGTCAATGCCGAATAGCACTTCTAGAACGAGAGATTGCGCTGCCGGCATTTGCCCATAACAAAATACATAAGGAATACTCGGAGGCAAGTGTGGCAAAAATTGCTCTAAAACGTAGGGACTGCCGTAAATTAACACAGCTTGCAGTTCTCCCGTTTTTAATAATTTCTTAAACCAATCTTGAGCTGCTTCGGTCAAACCTGCACTGCCTCGGAAGCAATTACCACGAATGAAAATTTGCAGCAGTGTCGGAGAAAAATGCTCTGCACCTGTATTATCAGCGATCGCACCTGTGCGATCGTCAATCAGTTGCAATTCGTAACCAAACTGTTCGGGAAGGGTGATGGCAGGAGTGTGGTTTCCCAAAAACTCGCACCCCAAAACATCATCTACAACAATCAAATTCCGCAAAAGCTGGTTTTCTGCGGGTTTTGCAACCTGCAAAGGTAGATTGCCACCAAATTTCAAAGAATCTCGCAAAATATCGGCAGCAGTTGCCCTTGCCTGTGGGTTTGCCAGCAAACTTAAGTCGATCGACTCCAGGGATTGTAAATTCTTGCTCCCCCCCTTAGCAAGGGGGGGTTGGGGGGGGTCAGAAATCAACATACCCACCTTTATTTTCGCTTTCCAAATGCGCTTGACAGATTCCTTAATTTGTGATACTGAAATCCGCCCTTGAGTGACAGCTTCGCAGACCGCGAGAATCGCCCCTTCCGGGTCAAGTGGCATCAGCAAAACATCAGCACCAGCCTCAGCAGCCAAAACAGCAGCTTCATTAGCGCCGTACTTATTGGCGATCGCACCCATCACCAAAGCATCCGTCACAATCAAACCTTCAAATCCCAACTCTTCTCGCAGCTTCCCGATCAAAATTTTGCGAGAAAGAGTAGCAGGAAACTCGGCATCCCAAGTCGGAATCAGCAAGTGAGCACTCATCACAGCATCGACCCCAGCAGCGATCGCCTCAACAAACGAAGGCAACTCAACCTCAGCCAATCTCGCTGGCGAATGCGGCAAAACCGGCAATTCCAAGTGAGAATCAACCGCCGTGTCTCCGTGGCCGGGAAAATGCTTAGCTGTAGTCAAAACCGGGTGCTCACCTGCGCCGCGAATAAAAGCAGCGGCTAACTTCCCGACAATTTCCGGTGTCTCGCCAAAAGCGCGGACGTTAATCACAGGATTGTCGGGATTGTTGTTAACATCAACCACGGGTGCGAGAATCCAATTTAGACCGATCGCCCTAGCTTCGATCGCAGTGACAGCGCCCATTTGTTCAGCATATCGATCGGCTTTACCTGCATCGTGCCGCGCAATTTCAGCAATCGCCATCGGCGGCCCGAACCAAGTCGCCCCCGCGAACCGCTGGCCGACACCTTCTTCAATATCAGCAGCCAGCAGTAGCGGAAACTTTGCCCAAGACTGCAATTGGTGCGATCGAACTGCCAACTCCGCAGCACTTCCCCCGACCAAAATCACACCGCCGACGCCCAACTTTTCCAGATAATAGCGGAGTTTGCTAGCAGTTGGTTCCCATTCGGGATAGCGAATTTGGTGGTCGAACAAGCAGCCAGAAGCGCGCACCACGAACATCTGGGCCACCAGTTCGGGTAAGGAAAGATTGTCAATCATGGGAAATTAGGAATTGTTTGTTGACTGTTGACTGTTGACTGTTGACTTTGGGCTGTTGACTACCTTCAGACCTAATCCTCGTCTGCTTCTAAATCATCATCATCATTTTCATTGCCATCGGCCAATTCTTCGTCATCAAACATACCCGGTTTGCGATCGGCAGAAAGCTGATTCAGCAGTATCAACATTTTATCGCCCCGTTCCAAAGAACGGTCTTCCAGAAAAATCACCTCCGGCGTCCGGCGCAGTTGCAATCGTTGGCCCAACTGGTTGCGGACGTAGCTAGTAGCAGATTTCAAACCTTCCATAGTTTCAGCCTTCGCCTCATCAGTACCGTAGATGCTGACAAAAATTTTTGTATGCTGAAGGTCTCCAGAAACAATTACGTCGGTAACGCTAACCATACCGGCACCTACCCGGTCGTCCTTGATTCCATTCAGCAACATCAGGCTGACTTCCCGTTTAATCATTGAAGCTACACGCTCAATGCGACGACTTGTAGCCATAACACCTACTCCTCTACTTTCCTAATCAGCCATTTTCATCCCGATTGACAATTGTAGCGCGATCGGTCATGGGTGTTACGGGCGATCGTCCGAGTTCGGGGTGAGATACAGCTTAGAGGAAAAAAATGTTTGATTGCCTATAGGTGAATATATAGCTAATATAGAGAGGTAGAGTGAGAGACAGCTTAGAGGAAAAAAAATGTTTGATTGGATTGTCAAAACCGTAGCCGATGCTTCAGGGGTAACTAACCAGCTAAATATAGCGGAATGGGCCAGATTGAACAGAACTAACCCTTTCGATATGGGAGCCAAAAACTACCAACGATGTCTTCATGACTTAGGGTTAGGGGGAAAATATCATGAACTTGAATATAACGAAAATGGTACCCTAAAATATCAATAATTTTGCCGATAATTCCCTTAATTACGCTTCATAGTTCTCCATTTTATTATCTTCCCTAATCAATCAAACAAAAACATTCTTTGTTAAAATTCCTTTATCGCCGTGTTTTTTTAGGCAATAAAACTTATGGAAAAAGAATTTACAATCGGTCAAAAAGTCCGAGTTGTGGCAATGCCACCTTACGTCAAAACTGCCGAACCGATGCCAATGCTGCGGCCTGCGAATTTAATTGCGATCGGCGCCGAAGGCGTTGTGATCGATCGGCGTCCCGGCAATTATTGGGGAATTCGCTTTGACAAAGGTGCTTTTCTGTTAGACAGTCAGTACATTGAAGCAGCGGAAACAATTGTAGAAGGTAATGGGTAATGGAAAAGGGGGAATGGGGAATTGAGATCACAACTTAACATCTCCCTTTTCCTTGTTCCCTCAACATCCCTCCCTTAAATCCGTTAAATCCCATTGCTTGCTCCTTGCCCAACATCCTTCTTCAACAAGCCAGCTTACCCTCAAAAGCCAAAGAATTAACAGGAAACTCCCCCAAAACTTCCTCTAAAATAGGAGAGGTGAAGTTACAAGGTTGAGGCTTGCCCAAATGATAACCTTGAGCGTAATCTACCCCAAGTTCATTGAGTTTATCCATAATTGTTTGATTTTCAACATACTCGGCAATAGTTTTAATTCCCATGACGTGAGCGATTTTGGTAATAGCTTCCACCATTGCGATATCAATAGGATTATCGACAATATTCTTAATAAAATTGCCGTCTATTTTGAGATAATCAACCGGCAAGCTTTTGAGGTAAGCAAAGGAAGACATCCCGCTGCCGAAGTCGTCCAAGGCAAACTGGCAGCCTAGTTCCTTGAGTTGCCAAATCAAGCTGGCAGCCTTGCTGAGATTACCGATCGCCACGGTTTCGGTAATTTCAAAACAAATTATTTGCGGCGGTATTTGATGGATGGAAAACTGTTCCTGAATAAACTCGATAAACTTTTCTTCGTTGAGGCTGTCCCCAGAAAGGTTAATTGAATAAAGGTTGGGATATTTGCCAAATGACGATGGCAGATCAGACAAAAGAGAGCAAGCAGGGAAGGTAACTATTTTCTCGCTGTCTACCCCGGGGTTTTGGACTAATAAATTTGCCGTGAAAAATTTAGATAAATTGCTAAATAAAGTACGAATTACCCAGCGGTCGATCGCGTGCATCAAGTTGTAGCGTTCTGCAGCCGGAATAAACGCCATCGGCGACACCAACTCACCAGTTTCCCACTGGAGGCGCAGGAGGATTTCGCAGTGGGTTCCGGTGGTTGGAGAATTGAGCAAAGGTACGATCGGCTGAGAGTACAAGCAAAAGCGATTCTCTTCTAAAGCTTGATGAATTTGCACCACCCACTCGGTTTCGCCGTGCTGTTTGATTAATTCTTGATCGCCGGCTTGATAAACCTGTACCCGGTTGCGACCTTTATTTTTAGCAGCGTAGCAGGCCATATCGGCCGCGCTTAAAATCGTAGATGTCGAGGCTGCTTTGGGATGGATTGCTACCAAACCAATACTGACGCCGATCGAAAAAGTCTTGTCCTGCCACGCAAAGCGGAATCCCTGAATGCTTTGCAGCAGCGTTTCAGCCACATTCAATCCTCGTTCGACGGGACAATGGTACAGGAGTACGGCAAATTCATCGCCACCCAGACGTGCCAACATATCGCTTTTGCGGATATTGCTTTTAAATAGCTGGCTGACTTGGCGCAGCAGTTCGTCCCCAGCAGCATGACCGCAGGTGTCATTAACTATTTTGAAGCGATCGAGATCCAGGTAAAGCATCACGTGTTCTTGCCCGTAACCTTGAGCGCCGTGTAGGGCGTGCTCTAGCTGGTATTCAAATTCCCGGCGGTTGACTAATTGCGTCAGGGGGTCATGAGTTGCCTGCCAGGTGAGTTGCCGCGCTTGAGTTCGCACTTGGGTGACATCTCGGAACACAACGACGGCCCCGACAATTTCGCCACTGCTAGCGTGGATGGGGGCGACGCAGTGGTCGATCGCAAATTCAGTGTTGTTGTGGGCAATCAGCAAATTGTTGCGCCCTTGGTCAACAATCCGACCTTCGCACAAAGCGATTTCGGCGATATTTTCGATCGGCAGCCTGGTAGTTTCGTCAACTATTCTCAGCACTTTGGCGAGGGGTAAACCTTTAGCTTCCAATGTAGACCAACCCGTGAGTATTTCGGCAACTGGATTCAGGGTGGAAATGCAGCCGTCGGCGTCAGTAGTGATTACGGCATCACCGATCGATTGTAGTGTTACCTGAGCGAGTTCTTTTTCTTTAAAAAGTGCTTGTTCCATGCGCTTGCGATCGCTAATATCGCGCTGCACCGACACCCAGTGGGTAACGTTCCCGGATATGTCGGCAATGGGTACGCTGTTGAGTTCCACCCAATAAGTTGAACCGTCTTTGCGGTAGTTAATCAATTCTAGGCGTAGGGGTTCTTGGCGAGAGAAAGTACGGCGAATTTTAGCGACTTGGGTGGGGTCGCTTTCTGGGCCGCGCAAGCAACTGGGGGTTTGTCCGATGATTTCTTCGGGTAGGTAGCCCGTCATTTGGGTAAAAGCTTCGTTGGCATAGATGATGGTGGGGTCGGAGATATCGCTGTCTCCCGCATCCATAATCACGATTGCGTCGTTAGCGTTCACTACAGCAGATTCTAAAAGGTGAAGTCTAGCCTCGGCCCTAACGCGGGTAGCAATTTCGCTTTCTAGTCTGGCGTTAGTCAAGCTGAGGGATGCGATCGCTTTTTCCAATTCCCTAGTCCTTTCTGCCACTGAATCGTGTAGAACATCGATCGCCCCGGACATTTCCATCGGGTCAAGTACACGCAGTATGTTGGTTTGAGTAACTATTCCCAGGAGTTCTCCCTGTTCCCCCGTTACTACCAACCTGCGGACTAAACGCTGGTGCATTTCCTGATGAGCTACCCACAGCGAGTCTTCTTGCTTGAGGCTAAATAAGGGGGTACTCATCACAGTTTGGGCGATCGTTTGCGACAAATCTATATCTAAAGCTTGAAATTCTACAATATCCCGTTCTGTAACTATACCTACTGGAATGGGGAACGGTAAATCCATCGATAATTCTGTTGATTCGGTAATTACTACGCAGCTAACGCGGTGCTGCGCCATCAACTCAGCTAAACTCCTAACTGACGCGGAGCGAGGTGCTTGAATGACTTGTGCAGTCATTACTTCTTTCACGCGGCGCATTTTTAAGATATTTGCCGGTTTCAGCATGGCTTGGCGAATGCTTTCCGGGGTAATTACTCCTAAGAGTTGACCTTCAGTGTCCAATATTGGCAAGTGCTTAATTCTTCGTTGCCCCAGCAGAATTAGGGCGCTGAAAATGTCTTGAGTCTCGGATTTTGTCAGAGTTGCTGCAGGCTGCCTCATCACTTGTGCGATGGTGACACCTTTTAAGTTTTTGCCCGAGGCAATCAAATCGACAAGATCCCTTTCGGTGAAGATTCCTTGCAATTGAGAGTGTGGAGCAGAGTGCGAGGATAATTTTAAGAGTGATTTTTCCACGACAAAGACGCAGATACCTGTCGCGTCTCTGAATGCACTTGAGGTGGGGGGATTTGCGATTTCTGTTAGTGGCTGATAGATATCGGTTGGTGGAATGTCTGCGTTTAGAGAGCAACTTGGGCGCCGTTGGCCCATCAGGGTAATTACTTCTGCTAGTGGGGTATCGGGCGCAACTGTCAAGGGGTAGCGGTCTATTACTTGAGCTAAGGTTGGCAGATACTTGGATGAATCGTTTTTGAGCATATTTAATTGAGTTTTGCGATCGCGTGGACTCTGCGACATTCCAAAAAAGTGCTGATTTCCAAGCACTAGGTGGATTTTTACGGCGCTGCTGAGACCTAATTAAAATTTATTGTTAAAAATGCAGCCGAGCTTGGGCTGGGGATCAGGCCTGTGACTGCGTTTCCTCTACCTAGAAAGTTAGAAGCTTATCTTTATTTTAAGTTAAATTTTCTATCCCGTGACACATTTATTAAAAATAATGTATTTGTTGTGAACTTTTTGCGATAAAATTACCGACTAAAATCATCCATAGCATTGCGAATCATCTCCCTCTTCAGAAAGACGCATCTGTTTGCTGTATTAGCTAACCTAGAAAAGGTTACTACAAAAAGGCACTGTATTAAGTTCGGCAGTGTTAAGTTTTGCAAAACTTAATTTTGCAAGCTTGTCGAGACCATCTATGAGTTGTGGAGGGCAATCGATATCACAGCCAATGTGTGAATTAGATCGCAACTTGCGAAAACAACCATGGTAGGATTGTAGATATCAAGACAAGAACTTGAATACAGAGTCTGTGAGGAAAAAGGATTATGAAACGCAATCTATTAGCCGCTACTTTTTTAATTGCTCCCCTAGTGTGGGCAAACCCGGCTCGCGCTGAAAATCCCGTTCACGTCGAACAGTTATTGTCAACCAGGCAATGTTTTAAGTGCGACTTGTCGGGAGCAGATTTAACGGGAGCTCATTTAATTGGTGCTGATTTGAGAGAAGCAAATTTGCAAGGAGCAAACCTATCTCAGGCAAACCTCGAAGGTGCTGACTTGACGGGTGCTAACTTGACGGGTGCTAACTTAACCGCAGTTTTCCTGACTAATGCCAGTTTAAATGACGCAGATCTCGATCGGGCAAATCTGACCGCGGCTATCATTAACACCGCTGACGTATCCGGCGCATCGATGGAAGATATGACGATCACAGATGCGAAAATCTACAATACCCAAATCGGCGTCGGCGGCAGCTACGACCAGTAAACTCGTTAAAAGAATGGAAAACACCAAATTTGAGGTTAAAAACCCGGTTTCTCTCCAGAAACCGGGTTTTTAGTCTTTTTGTAGGCTGCCTCGGAGCCTCACATTTTCTCTCGTATTTCAAGCAAACAATCTGACGTACCCTACCTTTACCACTAAAAACCCAAATCAACCGCTATTCGGTGCGCGCAAGCAAACCCAGAAAACGCCACCGCATTTAAACCCTGTCCGGGAAACGTACTGTCGCCCACACAATACAAACCAGGCATAGAAGTTCGATTAAACGGCATTCCCAGCAAACCCATTAGCTTCTGTCGCGGAATCGGCCCGTAAGTTCCATCTTCGCGTCCCAAAAAGCGGCGGTGAGAACGCGCTGTCCCAACTTCCATATAATCCAAACCGGCATCTAAACCGGGAAAAATCTTTTCTAATCTTTCAATAATTCTTCCTGCAGCCTCTTCCTTTTTCTCCTCGTATTCCTGCTGCGAAAGTCCTTCCCACTCTTCCATCCAACTCGAAGTAAAAGCGTGAACGATGTGATATCCTGCGGGAGCTAAATCCGGGTCGAGCACCGTCGGAATTGACACCAAAACAGTTCCCTCCGGCGCTTCCATTTGGTTCCAATCTTCTAATAAAATATGGTGGCAGGCACTACCCGCAGGGATTACGCTTGCTTCCACTCCCAAATGCAAACTCAAGAAACTGGGGGCTTTTTGATAGCGCTGCTGCCATTTCTTTTCGCTAGCGGGCATCTCTTCGGCAGACAGCAATTTCTCAAAAGTGTCCCAGCGCGTGGCGTTAGAAACTATCCGCTTTGCCCGGTAAACTTCGCCGGTTGCTAGCTCTACTCCGACAGCGCGGCCGTTTTCTGTAATAATTTTTTTCGCCTTAGCTTTGTATTGAATTTGCCCGCCGCATTTTTCTAATCCTTCAACTAATTTTTGGGCGATTTGACCGACTCCGCCTTTGGGATAATTGATGCCGCCGTAATGTCTGTCGGAAAATACCATTCCGGCATTGATCATCGGCGTCAAGTCTGCGGGTACTACAGACCAGTAGTAGCATTCCATGTCGATAAATTTCAGCAAAGTAGGGTCTTTGATGTAGCGCCGCGCAATGTCGCCAGTATTTTGAGGCAGATATTTTACTAATCCCAAACAGGCTAAAGGATTCTGAAAAAAGACTCGAACCAGATATCCGGGTTCTTCTAGAGATAGCAATTCCATGCCGTTGAGGCAGTTGAAGACGTTCCAGCATTCGCCGTAAAATTTGTGGATTCCTTCGCGTTCGTGAGGGAACCTGTCAGTTAATTCTTGCAAGTATTTCTCATAAGCCTGGGGAACTTCAAGTTCCAAGCCGCTGGGTAAGTGATAGTGAAGCTGTACGGGGTCGGGAATCGTTTCTAAGGTGACGTTGACTGCTTTCAGGGCGCGGGTGAGGAGGTTGGTTGTGCCACGCTGTCCGAAACCAAAAATCATGGAGGCGCCGACATCGAATCTGTAGCCTTCTCGATCGAAATATCCAGCACTACCCCCCGGAATTGTATAGCTTTCGAGCACTAAAACTTTGGCTTTCTTAGCGGCTAGCTGAGTGGCTGTCACGAGTCCGCCAATGCCGGAACCGATGACAATTACATCAAACTCTTGCTCTGTTGGGCGGGAGTTGGAAGGAAATAACTGGGATTGGGTAGGAGCTGACATTCGGTTAAAAATCTTAATATTTCTATGATTTTACAGTCGATCGCTCCCGAAGCAAGAAGTTCGGCAACGGATTATGTAGCGGATGTAACGGATGTCAAGAAGACCGAAGTTCGGCAATGCCCGATGCCCTGTTTGCCCGATGCCCTGTTTGGCCGATGCCCAACGCTCAATGCCCCAGCTTCAAAAAAAAATGCGGGAACAGTCTACCATTGCCGACTGCCCCCGTCTGCCGATCCTTTGAGAGGAGAACACTAAAAATCACTATATCCTTGTTGCTAATTAATGTCAATACTATTGGAAAAATATTTCAATAAGGTGATGGAGGTCGATCGGCGAATGGGTTCTAACTCAATCTCTGGCTTGTATGCGCCCTCAAGGATGTGATAAGTTGCACAGAGCGATCGATCGCCGGTTGTCGAAGCCCTCGAAGAAGATCGATCGCACCGCATAAAATCCCTCAAACCTAGCAATCTCCCCAATTTCCTAATGTCCCTGCAACTGCGCGTTTACGTTCCCCCGCATCCGTTAATTAAACACTGGCTGGCTGTTGCCCGCGACGCCGCTACCCCATCGGTACTTTTTCGTTCTGCAATGACAGAATTGGGAAGGTGGCTGGCTTACGAGGCGATTCGAGAATGGCTGCCGACAGTGGAAACAACGGTGCAGACTCCTTTGGGCGAATGTCCGGCAACTTTTATCAACCCGGAAGCTCCGTTAGTTGTGGTACCGATTTTGCGGGCAGGTTTGGCACTGCTCGACGGAATTCAGACGGTTGTGCCGCTGGCGTCGGTTTACCACCTCGGCATGGCAAGAAATGAGGAGACGCTGCAACCGACTTGTTATTTGAACAAATTGCCGGCGCAGTTTATCCCGCAAACGCGGGTGATAATTAGCGAGCCGATGCTGGCGACTGGCGGGACGATTATAGCGACAATGCAGGAATTGACGAAGCGGGGAATTGACCCGAGCTTGATTCGGATTATCTCTGTGGTGGCTGCTCCTCCGGCTTTGAAGAGGCTGAGTGCAGAGTACCCCAGTTTGATGATTTACACCGCAACGATCGACGAAATAGTCAACGAACAGGGCTTTATTGTACCTGGTTTGGGAGATGCGGGCGATCGAACTTACGGCACATGAAGCAAGTCAGTCAGTCAATTTGAGATTTGAGATTTGAGATTTGAGATTGACTAGACAGATAAATCTGGGGGCTTGTATCCCTTTTTGGGCGCGGTGAGTGGTTCCAGGAATGAGTTGCTTAAATCTCCTGGGAAAAAGATGACCCTGGTTTGGTAAAAGCAGGCACCGAGAAAGTTAGAATCAAAAGTACAAGTCAAAAATAAATAGCGTTTAGCACTCATTGCCCGTGAAACTTGATTCTGTTCCGCCAAGCTTGTCTGCTTCTGACTCAGTAAACCTCAATTATGATTTGCCACAACAGGTACAACTACAAATAAAAGAGGTTACTGAGATTTGTGCTGCTTTAACCCCGGAGCCCGCTGAACTCTCAGGGACTATCAATCCCGATATTTGTCAGGAACAAAAGAAACTGAAGCCCAAGCACTGGGCAATTTTTGCTTCGACTTTTGCAACTATTTTTTTAGCTGAAATTGGAGACAAAACTCAGCTCGCGATTTTGCTGATGACGGCTGAATCTCGAAATCCTTGGATCGTGTTTGTGGGTGCGGGTTCGGCTTTGATAGCAACCAGTTTGCTGGGGGTGTTGCTGGGAAGGTGGCTGGCTAGTCGGATTGCTCCGAGAACTTTGGAGAGAGCAGCCGGAGTGATTTTACTGACGATTTCGGCGGTTCTGCTGTGGGAAGTGCTGGGTTAATTGTCTGCCTTGTCGGTAAGTCCTAGATTTCTACAATAGCTAACTAAGAACTAAAAAAACATGGACTGGCAACTTTTGGGCATCAGTTTTATTACAGTGTTTTTGTCAGAATTGGGAGACAAAAGTCAATTAGCTGCGATCGCCCTGGGCAGTAGTTGTAACTCGCCGCGGGCTGTATTTTTCGGCACCGCGTCGGCCCTGCTGCTGGCGAGTTTAATCGGTGTGGGCATTGGCTTCAGCACGGCAGAGGTGTTGCCGGAACGACTGGTAAAGGGACTCGCAGCGATCGGATTTGCGGTAATGGGCTTGCGCTTGCTGTGGCCAAAAGCAGATTTACCGGAAGCATCCGAGTAAGGCGTGTCCTCAGTCGATTTTAGATTTTAGATTTTAGATTTTAGATTTACTCTACAGATGAATCTGGGAGTTTGAACAAGAGTCTAAAATTTTGATTTTTCCACCACAGGAGTAGTTCGCAACTATCCGTTTTTGCGCGGGTTCAGGAAACTTGAAAGTATAGTTAGATCAAATCTGTTAGCATCGGAGATTATTCATCTCTCTATTCTTTTCATCTGCGTGAATCAGCGTCAATCCCTTGTCATCTGCGGCCCAAGAAATTCTCTTTTTTTAACCGCAGATGAGGGCAGATAAACACAGATTAACGCCGATGAATATCAAATCCGGTGTTTACGATCGCGTTAAAATTTAAAAAAAATTAGCAGCGGGCGTGAATTCATGCCCGCTGCTAAAGGTTGACTTTTTCTCAACTCAACATCTGAGGATTGTGTCGATTAAACTTGGTTTTGGTAGCACCAGCCCAGCAGCGTACCGGCGACAGCCAACTTCAGGGCTTCCAATGCAAAATAGCCTTGGTGCAGTAGATTCATCCCAGCGGGTACTTCTGCTGCGGAATCGAACAGATTTAGCTGCATTCCCAAGGCGCTCATTTGGGGTGTCAGGGCGTAGGTGTCAATCAGGGCGATCGCCAAAAGTACCAATGATAATAAAATTGCTGTGCGGCTGCGCTTGCCGAAGTCACCGACTAAATTGCTCAAAACCATCAAACCCGTTGTCACCAGGCCCGAACAGATTAACTCAACGCGGTTGAATCCCCAGAACATTAAATTGCCGGCCGTTGTAAACTCGGGAGATGTCATCATGCCAGATACGTAGAGACTGGGCATAATGACTAGATCCAAAACCAGGCTAACGCTGAGCCAGAAAATTAGGGCAACCATGACAATTGCTTGCCAGCGCGGTTTGATTGATTCCACTCTTGATGTTGTAATAGCTGTCATATAATTAGACCCTCTAAAATTTTCTTCTGCCTTTTCTAGAGTTTAACTAACTTTTTTCTAAAATTCTGTTAAGTATTTTTAAATTAATGGTAACTTTTGTGTAACAGACGCTGAAGAATTGTTAAGCTCACTTATGTTGATCATCACCTCGGTTAACTAATACTAATTCGGAAAAAGTACGGAATAAATTAATAATTACTCACAGGACTTATGCACTGCGAGCAAAGACACCTGTTTTTGACTCTGATTAAACACCGTAACGTATTTTTTATAAAAAACCAGGTTTCAGCGTCCAGAAATAACTCCTAATTTAACTGTATATGCCTAAATTTCAATTATCCTCTTGGTTGCCCCGCTTCCCCCCTCAAGTCTGGATTCTTGCCGCCGGCAGATTCCTCTCCCAAAGCGGCACCGGTTTTACTTTATTTTACGCGCCGATATTTTTTGTCGATCGCGTCGGTTTATCTGCTACTGCTGTTGGGATTGGTTTGGGTAGCGGTTCAGTTTCGGGAATATTCGGCAGAATTTTGGGCGGTTCTTTTTGCGATTCCAAATTTTGGGGAAGGCGCCGAACTTTACTGCTGGCGACAATTATTTCGGCGGCTGCTTCTTTTGTACTGGCGGGGACTAATGATTTCCCCGGCTTAATTGCGGGCAATTTACTGATGGGTTTTGGCGTTGGTTTGTATTGGCCTCCAACGGAGACGATGGTGGCGGATTTAACCGAGGGCGAACAGCGACAGGAAGCTTTTGCTTTGACACGACTGGCGGATAATTTGGGTTTGCAAGTTGGGATTATTTTGGGCGGTTTGTTGATTGAGGTAACGGGTAATTATCGATCGCTCTTTATTATTGATGGTATCTCGTTTTTAGTGCTGTTTGCGGTGGTGGCGATCGCGATCGGCGAAACCTACAAACCAGCTAATCCAGCGGATAGAGGCAAAAAAAATCGGGAAAATGGTTGGATGGTGGCGCTGAGCGATCGAAGTCTTCTAGTTTATGCTTTAGTAAATACTCTGTTCACCTTATATATTTCCCAAATCCAAACCACAATGCCGCTGTACTTTAGCAAGTTTGTCGCGGTGGGGACGGGAACAGGCTTTTCAACAGGTACAATTACCGTTTTGTTTGCTTTTAGCACGTTTTTAACTGTGGCTTTGCAACTGCCTGTTGTTAAAGCTTTGAGGCGGTTTTCTTGTCCAAAAGCTTTGATGATTTCTGCGTTGCTGTGGGGAATGGGATTTATCGCGATCGGCTTGACGGGAATGGCTGCCACTGGCAATCTATTTTTAGCTGTTTTAGGCTTGAGCTTTTTGTCGGTTGCGACTGTTGCTTATACGCCTTTTGCTTCTGCTTTGGTGGTGGATTTAGCGCCGGAGTCTTTGCGGGGCGTGTATTTGGCTGTTAATTCTCAGTGTTGGGCGATCGGCTATTTAATCGGGCCACCGCTGGGCGGTTTGGCTTTGGATAGAGGTAAATGGGCGGCGGATAATTTTTGGTTGGGTTTGGCTCTTAGTGTGATTGCGGCTGTGGTTATTTTGCAAAAGCTCGATCGAATGTTAAAAAAATAGTTGCTAAAATACAATTTTGTGATAATCTAATCCACCCGATAGATAAATAACTAACTCGCAAAAAATGCCTAGCGGTCTTAAGCTCTGATCGCAGGCGGTTGTTTTACTTATTTTATTAGACATATAAAAAATATTAACTCAAAACTTTGTGGTTGGCGATATTAAATAGGTTTACAATTCCTAGGAAGCTAATAGCAATTTTACCATCCAATTTGTGAGGAGTTCTAGTGAAAGCACATCTACTATTTAGTGCGGGCGCAGTAGGTTTACTGTATATACTTGCCTGTTCTTTACCATTGGCAGCGATGCCTCCCGCCGAAAAAAAGACATTAGGTAGTGAAGAGTTAAAAGAGTCAGAGGCTAAAATTAGCCTGAATACAACTGTTGAAAATCAGGTCAAAGCCCCTGAAACATCCGAGTTAAAATTAGTTGAGTGGCTGCAATTTGACAACACCGTCTCAACAACCAATCAACTCGCCAATCTCCCCCAAGAAACTGCCAACCTGAATCTGCCCGAAACAGCAGCATTAACCGCAGAAAATCCCGGGGAAAACTCATTAAACTTAGCCGAAAAACCAGCAAACCCAGCCCCAGCAGAAGTCACAGAACAAGTATCTGTTGCCCCTTCCCAAAACTCGCAGGCACCAGTAGAAGTCACAGAAAAAACATCTGTCATTCCCACCCCTAACCCTGCACCAGTAATTGCCCAAACAGAAACTTCTACTTCCGAAAAGTTAGCTGAAATCGAAAACAGCGCTTCCTTAGAACCCGCAGCAACCAACAGCGAAACTTCAGAATCCAGCGAACTCCAGCAAGTAACCTCTGTATCTCAACTCTCCGACGTGCGCCCGACGGACTGGGCTTTTCAAGCCCTGCAATCTCTAGTAGAAAGATACGGCTGCATAGCAGGATATCCAGACGGCACGTTCCGAGGCAATCGGGCAATGACTCGCTACGAATTTGCCGCAGGTTTAAACGCTTGCTTGGATAAAGTTACTGAGCTAATTAAATCAGGTACAACCAACTTAGCAACCAAGGAAGACTTAAGCAAACTGCAAAGATTGCAAGAAGAATTTGCAGCAGAATTAGCCACTTTGCGGGGTCGAGTCGATGCTTTAGAATCCCGTACCGCCGAACTAGAAGCCAATCAATTTTCGACAACAACTAAACTCAGCGGCGAAGCAATTTTTAGCGTTGCCGACACTACCAAAAACAATAGCAGGGAGACTGAAACAGTCTTAAACTACCGATTGCGCTTGAATCTGCTGACCAGTTTTACAGGCAAAGATACGCTGATAACTGGCTTGCAAGCTTACAACATTCGCAGCTTCGGACCTAATTTAGGTTTGTCAACAGGGGCATTTAGCGGTTTGTCCGACAGTCAAGCCAAACTGAGTTTTGAACCGCAATTTCCCGGAATTAATCCTCAGACTCTATCTAGCATTGACGCCAATGCTGTTGAACTTTACAAACTGCTTTACGTTTTTCCAGTTTCTAACAGCATCACTTTATTTGCCGGCCCAAAAGCTGAAACTTCTGATGCTTTTCAAGCTATTACTCCCTTTGCCGGAGAAGGACAAGAAGCTATCTCTAGGTTTGCAGGTTACAACCCTGTAGTCCGCGTATCCGGAGGCACTTCTGGCACCGGTTTGGCATCAGCAGGCGGGTTTATTTGGAACGTTTCCAAAAAAGTCAATCTCACAGCTTTGTACGGCAGTGTGAATGCAGCATTGCCCGCTGATTTAGGCTTTCCAGCCACGCCTTTAGGAGCAGGTGCTTTTGAGGGAAGTACGGTGGCTGCGGCGCAGTTAACGATTAAACCTACCAGCAGTATCGACATAGGTTTAAATTACGCTTACAGTCGCCACCAATTGAATATTCTTGCTACAGGATTAGGTGATGCCGATTTGGGTTCTATTTTGGGATCAGATAGAGAACCTGTTAACGGTGGCGTGAGGCTCAATTCCTTTGGCGGTACCGCAACTTGGCGGTTTTCTCCGAAAATTGCTGTTTCTACCTATGGAGGTTGGATAGTTGCTGACGCTGAAAGAAGCAATGCTTCTACAACTTTCACCAGTTGGATGGTAGGTTTCCATTTCCGAGATTTGTTCGCACAGGGTAATAATGCAGGTATTCTGTTTGGACAGCCACTCGATCGCGATTCAGTAAGTGGCGGTGCTCGCTTTCAGCAAAACAAAGCAACTCCTTACCATTTAGAAGCTTATTACCGCTTCAAAGTCAACGATAATATCAGCATTACACCCGGAGCTTTTGTGCTGTTCAATCCTGAAGGAACTAAGGATAATGACACCGTAGGGGTGGGAGTCCTGCGGACAACTTTTACCTTCTAAATGGAGTCGCGACACTATCTGCAATTGGCAGGAATTGATGCTGTTGCCGCTTAAGCAGTGCTAACCTAGATAGGACTTACGCACGAGTACGTATGGGGGTTCAGGAACCGGGTTTTTTTAGCAAAATAGTTCGTTAGAGCATCGCAGACTTGGTAAAAAACCCGGTTTCTTCACTCGGAGTTCGCCCAGGACTTATTTGGTTAAAACCCTCAATTACACAGGATTTACACCTGGGGGCCCAGAAACCGGGTTGATGGGCGAAAATACTTCGCTCAACCAGCAGATTCGGTAAAAAACCTGCTGGTTGAGCGAAGTCGAAACCCGGTTTCGAGGAGTCGGAATGCGTCCAGGAGGGCAATTATCAATTACCAATTATCGATGCCCAATTACCAATTCCCAATTACCGATTATTTTCGTCGATCGCCCAATTTGCGGTAAACTGCTCTTAAATCAACTTGATGGTGAGCCAAAGCAACCAAAGCGTGATAAAATAAGTCCGCAACTTCTCCAGCAATTCCATCTTTGTCGTCATCTTTGCAAGCCATCACAACTTCCGCCGACTCTTCGCCAATTTTCTTGAGAATTTTGTTGTCGCCGCCCTCGAACAATTTGCAAGTATAAGAACTTTCGTTAGGATGATCGCGCCGATCGCAAATTACGGCAAATAATTGAGATAACATATCCCCTGGCGGCGGTGAAATTTCCCCATCAACTTGGTGAAAACAACTTCTTTCTCCGGTGTGACAAGCAATATCTCCGATTTGTTCGACAGTGACTAGCAAAGTATCACTATCGCAGTCGTAACGCAGCCCTTTGACATTTTGAACGTGTCCCGAAGTTGCGCCTTTGGGCCACAATTCGGAACGAGAACGACTCCAGAACCAAGTTTGCCCGGTAGAGAGCGTTTTTTGCAGCGACTCCCGATTCATCCACGCCATCATCAACACCGTACCGTCCAAATAATCTTGGACGATCGCAGGCACTAAACCGCGATCGTCGTAACGAATCTTTTCAATTGGGATCGATCGGCTCAAACTTGATAAATCAGTAGTAGACATAATTTTATTTCAACTTGGTAAGATAGATTAACGCTTTCCTGTGGGAGATTTTTTTTATTAACCGCAGAGAACGCAGAGCAGGGAGAGGAAGAGAGAAGATTGAGCAACTGATGGCTAAATTGTCAAGAACTATTTTACAAAAAATTACATTTTAGGGCGATTCCCTACGGGATAGCTTCGCTTCACGGTGCGGGTGCTACAAAGCTTGAAAAACCCAAGCTAGTATTGCTACTCATTGGTTTGTACCCTAAAATCTACTAGAATAGTTTCCTTGAATAGACATAACCTTTATGCTGAACTGGCTCTAAAATTATTCTACCAACAACAGACGTTCACTAAGGAGAAAACATTGGTTTCCACAACCTTGAAAACGACCAAATCAGAAGAAATTTTCGCCGCAGCCCAGAAGTTGATGCCAGGTGGCGTCAGTTCCCCCGTCCGCGCCTTCAAATCCGTAGGCGGACAGCCCATCGTCTTTGACAGGGTAAAAGGAGCCTACATTTGGGATGTGGACGAAAACCAATACATTGACTATGTAGGCACTTGGGGCCCAGCCATCTGCGGCCACGCCCACCCGGAAGTCATCAAAGCCCTGCACGAATCTTTAGAAAAAGGTACGAGTTTCGGCGCACCATCGCTGTTGGAAAACGTACTCGCCGAAATGGTCATCGATGCCGTTCCCAGCATTGAAATGGTGCGATTTGTCAACTCCGGCACCGAAGCCTGTATGGCCGTTTTGCGGCTGATGCGAGCTTTCACCGGACGCGATAAACTGATTAAATTTGAAGGCTGCTATCACGGGCACGCCGATATGTTCTTGGTAAAAGCCGGTTCCGGCGTCGCAACTCTGGGCCTCCCCGACTCTCCGGGCGTCCCGAAATCCACTACTGCCAATACCCTCAACGCTCCCTACAATGACTTAGAAGCAGTCAAAGCTTTATTTGCCGAAAATCCCGGCGAGATAGCAGGCGTAATTCTCGAACCAGTGGTGGGGAATGCCGGTTTTATTACCCCGGATGCAGGTTTTCTCGAAGGTTTGCGGGAAATTACTAAAGATAACGGTGCTTTGTTAGTTTTTGATGAAGTAATGACCGGTTTCCGCATCGCCTACGGCGGAGCTCAGGAAAGATTCGGTGTCACCCCGGATTTGACTACTTTGGGTAAAGTTATCGGTGGCGGTTTGCCGGTGGGAGCTTACGGGGGAAGGCGGGATATTATGGGGATGGTGGCTCCTGCTGGCCCGATGTATCAAGCGGGTACGCTTTCGGGAAATCCTTTGGCGATGACTGCTGGGATTAAGACTTTGGAATTGCTGCAAAAACCCGGCACTTACGAACAGTTGGATAAGATTACCAAAAAACTGTCTGACGGATTGCTAAAAATTGCTAAGGAAGCTGGACACGCGGTTTGGGGCGGGCAAATTAGCGGGATGTTTGGCTTGTTTTTTGCGGCTGGCCCGGTTCACAATTACGAGGATGCTAAGAAGTCGGATTTGACGAAGTTTAGCCGCTTTCACCGGGGAATGTTGGAACACGGAATTTATCTTGCTCCTTCGCAGTTTGAGGCTGGATTTACTTCTTTGGCTCATACTGAGGAAGATATCGATCGAACTTTGGCTGCAGCGCGTGAAGTGATGGCAAGTATTTAACGTGTGTAGTAAGGATCTTTGTCCTTAAAACTCAGGAATAAATAATTAAAGTCCTTGCTGTTTGTTGGCAGTAAGGACTTTAATTTTTAACTGTTTTATCAAATAAAGTCCTGAATCATACAGTCTATTCAAGACTACCTTTTAACCAGGTTTACAGGCTTTTTTAGTAAGTTTTCACGGGGTAATTCCTGTTTAAGGGTGTGGGGAAATTAAAAATTAGTAATTATAGAAGCTCTCTACTTTGCGGTAGCAATCCCTAACTTAGCTCCTTTAATTCGGCGTAATCGATCCATAACTTCCACAACATTTCCGTGATTGACGCTTTTATCCGCATTCAACACAATTAAGGAGTTCTGATTTGAACCCATCACCTGTCGCACCGTACTCTCAATCTGGTCTAAGTTGACTAACTTTTTATCAACCATTAATTTTCCCTGAGCATCAATCGTGACGGTAATTTTAGCAGGCGAGTCCTGAACTTGAGACGTTGATGCTTTCGGTAAATTTACGGGCAAACCCTCGGATTTGGATAAAGACAGAGAGGAAACAATTAAAAACGTCAATATGGCGAAGACCACATCAATCATTGGCACGATGTTAATCTGGGGAATACTATCAGGTTCATCGGGTAGGCGCATAGTTAGATTCTCTTGGTAGTTTTTCGTAGCGGTGACGGTACATTAACTCTAGCTGACCTCCAGCTTCCTGAATAAAAGCAATCTGCTGTAAGTAAAACCCGCGAAACATATTGGCAAATAAGAGTGTAAAGATTGCCACAACTAACCCTATTGCCGTAGAAACGAGGGCTTCGCTAATCCCAGAAGTAACACCTGTGGCATTGGTACCCGTGGCATTCCCCAGTTTGAGGGAGGCAAAGGTGGTAATTAACCCCAAAACTGTTCCGAGCAACCCAAATAGTGGGGAAAGGCTGATAATGGTGTCAAATATTGTATTGAATCGCTTCAGGATGGGGATTTCTGCCTGAGCGCCACTCTCTAAGGCCAAACGAAATTCTTCGATGTTGGGCGAGTCTAATTCTAAAGCTTCTAAAAAAATCCGGGCTAGGGGCAAATCGCCGTTTACTTGTAACTTTTTGATGGCGGAATCGGGGTTTTGACTGTAAAGCTGTAGCACTTCTCGCACGACTCGCCGCTGCCGCCGATTTACCCTAAACCAAAAGGCAAGACGCTCTATGATCAGCGCGACTGCTGCGATTGAGGAGGCCAATAGCGGCCAAGCAACAATGCCTGCGGCGCGAAAAATGTAAATGAAAGCATCCATTGATTTGTACTCTCGCTAGCTCTGTTGAATGATCGCAAGCTGCCTAATGCTGCAATTAGCCCGATCGAAGGTTGGTAGAGTTTCTGCGTCAAGTCGGCACAATGGATTCAGACTGCGAATTTTTTCACTCAAGCGCGATCGCAAGCGTGATCGCAAGCGCGATCGCACTACCTGTATGTGACTATCTTCGTCTGAACCCAAAATGCTCCTACTGTGATCTCGATCGAGATCGCGACAGATTGTTCTGCCAGTGCTTCTTTGCTAAATATTTGCGTTAGGACTTGACAATAATCTTCAATAATTTAAAAGATTCTCAACTAGATTTTCACAAACTTCAGGGTTTGTCAAGTCATGAGCCATACCTTATAATAACAATTGTTTATTATTTGCAATAGTTTTAATTAGTTTTTGTTAACTGAATAAATTTATGAAAAGCTTGAGAATGTGGAAATTTGTTGGTAAATTAGGGGCTAGAGTATTGCCGTTAAGGCATTTTGGAACATTGCCCTGCCAGAACCAGAACATTGACACCGCCCCTAAGAGCAAAGTAGACGCCCCCAAAAGAAATGCTGATTGGTAGCCTCTAGTTGGAATCTCAAAATTAAATAATGAAAATTAATTGCAAGAGTCTTGAACAGGGTGACAGTCTTCTTATAGGATGGGTAGGTTCATCAGTGATAGCAAGCTCAACCCGCAGTTGGTAGCTTGTTTCGGGTGATGTCGGGGAGCCAGCGAGGATGTTGCCATCCATAAAGGAGAGTGAGAAGGCATGAGTTTTTCAAATATTTCGGCTACGCAAAGACAACAACAAGAAGAAGCTCTCAAAAAAGTTCTGGCGATCAGTCTGTTAGGCTCAGCCTTACTGCACTGTGTCGCGCTGCCGTTGAGCCTCAACTTGGTCAAACCTGCTGAATTTGAAGAGGATGCGATTGAAATTGTTGTGCTTGATGAGCCCACAGTAGAGGAAACCCAGCCAGAGCCGACTATTCCAGAAAAGGCATCTCCCCCGCCTGAGACGTTCAAACCAGAACCGCCACCAGAGCCAACTCCCCCAGAGGAGCCACCGGTAGCCGCAACGCCACCACCGATTCCAGAGGAGCCACCGGTAGCCACAACGCCACCACCGATTCCAGAGGAGCCACCGGTAGCGGTAACGCCACCACCGATTCCAGAGGAGCAGCCGGTAGCGGTAACTCCACCACCAATTCCAGAGGAGCCACCGGTAGCGGTAACTCCACCACCAATTCCAGAGGAGCCACCGGTAGCGGTAACTCCACCACCAACTCCGATCGAGCCTTCCCCCGCACCTCAACAGGATTTAAATTCCCCAGAAACTCCTAAAACTCCGATCGCCCAGGAACCCGAAACCCCTTCGCCCGATCCTCCAAAAAGCGAACCACCCGTTAGCGACTCCCGCCCCAAGGGTGCTGCGAGTCTCCCAGACTTTACAAAAAATGCTGGAAATCCCAACTCCTCCGACAGCCCTGAAAAAAATAACCCGCTCTCGTCATCTGCTTCGGCGGGTAGCGGGGAACCTTCCTCAGAGCCATTAAATCCTTCTTCCGGGCCATTAGCGCGATCGCCCGCGGCTGGCCCGCCAGTCACAGCTACTAGGCCAGGAGGCAGTGGCAATTCTGGAAATGCGATCGGGGATGTAGGAAACCTCCCCTCCCCTGATAGCCCCGGAGCAAGTGCGTCGAACTCACCAGCCGGTGCCAGCAAAAATGGCGACATACCTTCTGATGAGCCATTTGCGGCTGGTTCTGGGCGATCGCCCCGATCGCCTGCGGCTGGATCGCCAGTCATACCTACCAGGCCAGGAGGCGGCAGCAATTCTGGAAATGCGATCCCAGATGTAGGAAACCTCCCCTCCTCTGGTAGCCCGGTCGGAAGTGCGTCGAACTCATCACCCGGTGGAGGTGAAAATGGCGGCGGGGGTTCATCAGGGCCATTTGGTAGCGGTTCGGGGCCAGTGCCAAAACCGACAAATCCAGGAAGAGGGGGGAGTCCTTCGGGCTCTTCCGGCCGGCTTCCCGACTCTTGCATTAGCTGCGGTAGACCTGAATATCCGAGCGCAGCCAGAGAAGAAGGGCGGCAAGGCGAAGTGGAAGTCGTGTTTGACATTGACCCCAACGGTAAGCCATTCAACATCAAGATCTCGACTCCTAGCAAATACAACGACTTGAATCGCGCAGTGATTAAAGCAGTAGAAAAATGGAAACTTGCCTCATCAGAGAGTGGCATTAAAGGAGAAAGAGCATCCATTACCTTCCAGCTCGATGAATAGGGATTTTTTTGAAACTCTAGCAATTTGGCTAGGAATTCTATAGCACCGTCCAAGGAATAGCAAAGTTAAAAATTGAATTTTTTGTGAATTATGAATTTGGGAATGTCGTCAGCAATATTAAGTAAACTTCAGCGAGTTGGACTCGCTCTATTACTTGGTTCAAACTTGGGAATGGCTGTGTTGTTTGCCAACCCTCACAGCGCAATGGCAGGAGTAATTACTTTACCCGATGGCGGACGTTGCGAGGGAGAATTGAGTGAGGGAAAACTCAGCGGGCCCGGCAGTTGTCAATATGCCAACGGCGATCGCTACGAAGGTCAATTTCTCAACGGCCAACCTCACGGTCAAGGCATCTATACCTTTAAAGAAGAAGGTAAATACCAAGGAGAATTTGCCTTGGGTGAATTCAACGGTCAAGGTATCCGCGAATTTGCTAACGGCAACCGCTACGAAGGTACTTTTAAAAACGGTGAGTTCGACGGTACAGGCACTTTTACCTCGACTAACGGCATTCGTTACGAAGGCTCTTTTACGAGTGGTTCCCCCAGCGGTCGTGGGGCTTTTACGTTCAGTAATGGCACTCGATGCGAAGGAGATATTAAAGAAGGAAAAGTTAACGGCAAAGGCGTCTGTCAATATGCTAATAAGAACCGCTACGAAGGAGAGTTGCTGAATAACTTGCCTCACGGACAGGGAATTTATACCTTTGCGGTCGGAGGCCGTTATGAGGGGCAATTTAGTGAAGGGCAATTTCACGGTAAAGGGGTTCGCGAATATCCGAATGGCAACCGCTATGAAGGAGAGTTTGTCAAGGGCAACACTCAAGGTCAGGGGTTGTTTACTTTTAAAGAAGGGGGACGTTATCAAGGGCCGTTTGACAATGGAGAATTTAGTGGTGAAGGTGTCCGCGAGTTCGCCAATGGAGATAGCTATAAAGGCACTTTTGTCAAGGGTAAGATGAGCGGGAAAGGAGTTTACGTTTTTAAGAATGGCGATCGCTGCGAAGGCGAATTTAGCGATGGTCAGTTCAACGGCAAAGGTACCTGCATTTACGCCAATGGCGATCGCTATCAAGGTGAATTCCTCAACGGCCAGAAACACGGGCAAGGTTCCTACATTTATGCAGATGGAACGAAAGTAGAAGGAAATTGGCAACAAGGTCAAATTAAAAAATAACCTTATAACCTATCTCGCCCTACTTGTTTACCCCCCCTCCTCACCAATAACATAAGGCGCTTTACAGTAGGCACAGCGGCGTTTTATAGCGCTTTTCAAGTTGGTGAGCTAGCGGAGGGTTTTTAATTTCACATCCGATTTACACAGGGTCTTTTTTAGGATTTTCTGGATAGCTCGAAGAAAAGTTATTTTTTTAACTGCATATCGACTCAGATAGACGTAGATAGATTACATTTTGGGGCAACGGATTTGGTATAAATTTTTCCCTTGTTCTCCATAAAAGGGGTTTAAATCCTCGGCGTTTTGTTCATACAGCTTGTTAAAAAGGCTGCAATGTCTCAGTTTAATCCACCCTAGCCAATTAATTTCCAGTGTTTCTACAACTAAAAAAACAATGCCGACTGATTGCCTCGTTATTAATGAGTTTTATTTTAGTTTTGCTCCTCAATAATGGGGTTCAATCCGCACCTGAAACCGGCACTCAAATTCTTTGGGATACCTATGGAATTCCACACATTTACGGAGAGAATACTAAAAGCCTTTTCTACGCTTTTGGCTGGGCGCAGATGCAAAGTCACGGTAATCTGATTTTGCGTCTTTACGGGCAAGCTCGCGGGCAAGCTGCCGAGTTTTGGGGCGAAGATTATCTGGAATCGGATCGCTGGGTGCAAACTATGGGAATTCCTAATCGTGCAAAGGCGTGGTATGAATCACAAACTCCCATTTTTCGCAACTATCTCGATGCTTTTGTTGGCGGAATGAATGCCTATGCAAAAGAACACCCAGAGGCGCTCACGGAAGAATTAAAGGTAGCATTGCCCCTCAAACCGGCAGATGTATTGGCACACGAGCAGCGTGTCATTAATTTTACTTTTGTAGTCGATCCAGAGCGCGTTGAAAATCTCACTGAAAATCACACTCCCAAAGGCTCTAATGGTTGGGCGATCGCTCCTTCCCATTCTCAAAGCGGCAATGCCATGCTATTGGCAAATCCTCACCTTCCTTGGTCGGATTTATATTTATGGTACGAAGCACAACTGGTTGCCCCAGAAATTAACGCTTACGGAGCGACTCTCGTCGGATTTCCTGTATTAACGATCGCCTTTAACGACAACTTGGGATGGACTCATACTGTCAACACTCACGATGGCTGGGATGCCTACGAATTGCCCCTCGCTAACGATGGCTATCGCTTCGATGGCGAAGTCCGAAAATTTGACAGGGAAGAGAAGGTTTTAAAAGTCAAAGAAAAGAATGGGAATTTGCGATCGGAATCTCTAGTAGTGCGGCGTTCTGTTCACGGGCCGATTATCACAGAAAAACAGGGCAAAGCGATCGCCCTGCGCGTTGTCGGACTCGATAAACCAGCAGCCCTTCAGCAATGGTGGGATATGGCACGCTCAAAGAATTTTTCTGAATTTGAAGCCGCTTTAAAGCGCTTGGAAATTCCCATGTTTACCGTCATGTATGCCGATCGTGAGGGGCATATCATGCACTTGTTTAACGGTCAAGTCCCCATACGCAAAAAGGGAGATTTTAAATACTGGTCAGGCACGATCGCAGGCAATACCTCAGAGACTTTGTGGAGCAAAAATCATCCCTATGCGGATTTGCCGCGCGTTGTCGATCCGCCCAGCGGTTGGTTGCAAAATACCAACGATCCCCCCTGGACGACGACGTTTCCCAGGCAGATCGCACCGGATAAATATCCCGCCTACATGGCACCGCGCGGCCCGATGGATTTGCGATCGCAGCGATCGGCAAAAATGCTATTAGAAGATGAAAAAATCTCTTTCGATGAATTGATGCAATACAAACATTCTACTCAGGTAGAACTCGCCGATCGCCTCCTGGATGATTTAATTCCCGTCGCACGGCAAGCCAGTGCTCAAGCGCGCCGCGCTGCGGAAGTTCTCGCCACTTGGGATCGCAAAGTCGATGCCGACAGTCGCGGTGCAGTGCTGTTTGCCTTTTGGAAACAAGCGATGGATGACGATCGGTTATTCGCTAAACCTTGGAGCGAAGATGCGCCGCTAACGACGCCAGACGGGTTGGCAAATCCTGCGGAGGCAGTGCGGGTGCTGGAAGCGACAGCAACCAAAGTTGAGGCGACTTATGGCGCGTTAGATGTCGCATGGGGCGAAGTCTTCCGATTGCCTGGGGAAGCAAATCTGCCGGCAAATGGAGGTGACGGTGATTTGGGTGTATTTCGCTCAGTATGGTTCGCTCCTGGGAAAGACAATCGCTTTCAAGCGGTTGCGGGCGATTCTTTTGTCGCTGCGATTGAGTTCTCGAATCCGGTGAAAGCGATGGCGCTAAACAGTTACGGCAACGCCTCTCAACCTGGTTCGCCCCACGCCGACGATCAGTCGCAGCTCTTTGCTCGCAAGGAATTGCGCCCTGTCTGGCGATCGCGATCGGAAATTGAAGCTCACCTGAGTTCGCGCCAGAAACTTTAGCAGAAGGAAGAAGGAAGAAGGAAGAAGGAAGAAGGAAGAAGGAAGAAGGAAGAAGGAAGAAGGAAGAAGTTATATCAAATCTGTTAGCATCGGAATTATTCCTATCTCTATTCTCTTAATCTGCGTGAATCAGCGTCAATCCATTGTCATCTGCGGTTAACACATTCTCTTTTTTTAACCGCAGATGATGGCAGATAAACACAGATTAACGCAGATGAATTAGATCGATTACGGTTGCAACATGGGTGATTGTTGACTGTTGACTGGGTTTTACTCTTCTGATGCTACCGGAATTGATATTAAAAGACCTCTCTCCGTTTCCCCTTTACCCATCGCGCAGCAGTCGGCAAGCATACCCACCGACTGCTACGAGCAATAAGCCCAGCGCGGAGATAGCGTATAACAAAGCCATGCCAGCACCGGCACCTGTCCCCAGAAGTCCGCCAAAAATAGCTGCTAAAAAACCTCCCGGTTGCATGGCGGGTTCAAAGACGCGATCGGCAAGTGGCCCTGCGATCAATAAACCGATCGCTGACGCCAATTGCATGATGACTGCTCTGGTAGCAAAAACACGCCCCTGTACCTCTGGTGCGACTTTCGCCAGCCATATCGCCTCGTTGGAACTGCCGAGGATGGGGAAATTGAAAGACGAACAAAATTGAGCGGGAACCCAGATGGAAAGCGCCTGACCGAAAGCAAAGACTATTTTACTCAAGCCCGCGCCTGCCATGCCTAGCAGAAAGCCCCGGATTCGGCGTTTGGGGCCGCCCCAAATACTGACGAACAATGCTCCTAAAACACCGCCTGCGCCGGCGGCTGAAAGGATAGTACCGAGGATTCTGGCATTGTTGCCGGTGCGTGCCAGTATCATCGGTGAGTAGAGGGCCGCGCCGATGTCGTGAGCAAACCAGAATAGCGAAAGGGACACCAGCAAGGCAAGCAGGTTGGGACGCTGGACGATGTAGCGGAATCCGAAGCTGAGTTCTTGCAATAGGTGAAAGCGAGTCGGCTGGGGATTGGAGGCGATATTGCTCCGCAACGCTGGCGCGATCGCGGGCTGTGGTATTTTGACACATACTAGCGTGCCGATCGCAATTGTAAAAGTTGCCAGGTCGATCGTAAAAATCCCGCCGGGCCCAATCGCAGAATAGAGAATCCCCGCCAGCGTCGGAGCAATAATACTCGCACCGTAACTTGCCAAAAAACTTAAACTGCTAGCGCGGCTGTAATGCTTTTCTGGCATCATTGTGGCGATCGCTGCTGAGTAAGCTAACTGTTGAATTTGGTCAAAAATTCCGTTAATCGCAGCCGCTATATATATATGCCATATTTGCAGGTTGTGGCTGATATAAAGTAATAGGATAGTGAGCGTTAACAAAGCTGAAACCGCATCACCGATCGCCATTAAAAATTTTCGATTCCAGCGATCGACGAGAATGCCAGCAACCGGAGCAAGCAAGATGCGTGGCAATTGAGTAAAAAACATCAACAAAGCCAAAGCTGTCGCTTGACTGGTGGATTCCCAAATCCAAATAGTCAGCGCAAACGCGGACATAGCGCTGCCAATCATCGAAGCAGTTTGTCCGAGCCAGAGTTGAATAAATTTTTGCATTAAATAAGCGATTGATAGGATTTAAAATTCAGAGGATAGGGGTTTTTAAGCAGGAGAATCACACCCGAATCAAACCGCACGCCACTCTCATTAAAACCAAGGCCATTGCTGGCTCAGTGGAGATAATTCTTCATATTGCTGTCTCGCCTCCTTGCGGTAAAATTTCACCAAATGCCGCTGCCACCACATCAGTACACCCGTAACAAACAGTACAAACGCTGCTAATCCTGCGATCGCGTGTGCCAGCCGCAAGTAAATTCCGCCATAGCTGCCAATATGTAGCGGATAAAGCGAGTTGAGAATTCGATTTGCTACAGAAGCTGAATTTACACTGTCAGCCTGCAATATTTCGCCACTGTATTGGTCGAGATAAATGGTGCTAATCCCGTTTGGGTGCGGGTCATTGGGAAATTTTTTCCTTACTTTAAAACTTGCTTCAGGTGTCAAAGGCAGAGAAATAAAAGTGGTTTTAGCTTCCGGCCAAACGGTAGTAACTTGGTGTAAAATTTCGTCAAGATTTTGCCTTGAACTGCTAGAGTGGGGATGAGAATTCAAGGCGGGCTGTGGCTTTTCATTGGTTAGCCAATACAAAGCCGATTCAACCGGCGCGTAAAAAATTATCGCTGTTCCTGTAGCAGAGATCAGTATGAGAAAAGCGACTGATACAATGCCAGAAACGTTATGTAAATCAAAGACAGTCCGCTGCCAGTGAGCTTTCCAATTAATAGAAAATCCGCGAGTCAAATTGCGCCAACCCGTCCACAATACCAAACCAGTAAAAGTTAGTCCTAGCATTACTAGACCGCAAATACCTACAAAAATATGACCTAATTCTCCTCCCGCTAATTCTGCGTGTAACGTAAAAACCAAACCTGTAAAAGTTTCTTTCCCAAGGCGCGCACCCTTAATTTCTCCACTGTAAGGATTGACATAAACGTTAACTACTTCCTCACTTTTTGACAGCATCGAAACTTGGCAAACTTCCTTCGCTGATCGCGGTAGCAAAATACTAAGAGCTTGATTTTGGGGATAAGCTTTTTCGACAATATGCAGGACATTTTCCAGCGGTATCCGTTCGCCTTGAGGAATAACTTGCAGGAGTTGGGGATTGAAGAACCGCTCGATTTCGGGACCAAAAACCAGCAAGCTGCCCGTTAAAGCAATTACTGCTAGAAATATTCCTACTACCAACCCCAAATACAAATGCAATTTGAATGCGAGTTTGCGGAACTTCATCTCGAATTTTTCCTCAAAGCCGTTAACTGTTCTCATTCAAGTCCGTTAGTGGGCCCGCGAGTCCGCCAGGGCTTGAAACCCCTGTCTAATAGCTAAAGTCCACTCAAGAGGACTAATGATACTAAATCCGGGTTACTCACCCCCTTTTTGAACTGGCGAGCTATTTTTTCCCACTCTCCCCCTCTCCAGTAATAAAGGGGTTTTTAACCCGGATTTGGTATGAGTCCTTCAGTCCTCTTTTAGAGGACTTTAGCTTTGAGGCAGGGGTTTAAACCCCTGCCGGACTGTCGGTTTGACGTTAAATTGACACCTATGGGTAGTTCCGTGTCCCTACGGGGGAATTGAATACCTCATAAACCTTCAATCTGCTGTAATTACCAGTTAAGGCGGTAATTAACACTGAGAGTTAAACCTCTGCCTGCATAATTACCGCTGTCCGATCCAAATCCAGCTAAGTATTGGGAGATCACGGGAAAATATTGATTATTCAATAAATTCTCGACTTTGATTTGTAGCAGCCCTTTTCCTAGTTGAATTGTGCTGATGTAATCCAATGTGAGATAGCTGCTAATCGGGCCGCCATCCGAGCCGTCTTTGAAGGCTTGATCGCGATTTCCAGAATATAATAACTGTAACCGATTGTTCCATCCCTGCAAAGTTTCGTTTTGGAGATAAGCTGTTAGCTTGAGCGGTGGAATTCTGCTGCTATCGAGGGCGATGTAACGGTTGTCCTCCTCATATTCGCCATGAAGATAGGTAGCAGTCCCGCCGATCGACCATGCTCGTGCAGGTTGCCAATCCACAGTTCCTTCTAAGCCGTAAATGCGTTCTGGGGCGCGGATTAGTTCCAGGCGACCTGTGTTGCCAACTGGTTGAAAACTGATTCCTAGATCGGAGGTATTGTAAAAAGCGGCAAGCGACATTTGCACGGATTGCCACCCTCCTCGAATGCCAATTTCGTAGCTGTTGACTTTTTGCGGTTGAGTTACTTCTAACGAAGATTCAATTCCCACAAAATCGTCGGGGGGTTGGCGGAGAATGCGGCCGAAATCTGGAACTGAGAAACCTTGAGAAAAGTTGCCAAATATGTTGAAGTTGTCATTAAGTTTATAGACAGCCCCTGTATTAAATAGGGTGGCGTTAAATTTGCGATCGCCTCCTTCGATCTGGCGATCGTTAAAAGTGGTATAATCATTGACGTTTAACCCGACGCGTTCGTGACGTATCCCGCCACTTAAAATGACGATATCGTCAATATTCCATTCCAATTGACCGAAAAAGCCAAGGCTGTCATAAGTGTAAGGAGGAACGAAAGGACGCTCGGAAATTTTCCGGTAAACCCTGCCACCACTTGCGTCAACTCTCTCTGGGTCGTACAGGTCGAAACGCTGTTTGCTATCTTCAGTAATATAGTCAGAACCCCAAGTTAATCGAAGATTTTCGGCACTGGATAAAGGAGTGGTGACCGCAAGCCTTCCTCCTATTTGTTCGTTTTCGGCTCGCGAACGAGCAACGCCGACAAACGGGCCAAAGAAATCGGACGTGCGAAAATCAGAGGGAACACTTACATTGGAATTCGTTCGATAGTAAATTTGACTTTGAAGGCTGCTGCCAAAAAGGTTTTGGTTGGTGTAACTGAGGTTGAGCTGTGTACTTCTATTTCCCGGTGTTTCCCCGTCAATATCCAAATCTCCGGTTCGGATGGCGCGGGCTTTTTGCCGTCCTTCCTGGTCGTCAACACTAGGGTCTGGAATCACATTGGGATCTTGGGTTTCCCGATAGTGATTGACAGTTAGTTGCAGCCGCTGTTCGGTATCCAAATCTACCCCGACTTTGCCCATCACGTTGAAGAGGGTGCTGCTATCTCCGCCGAGTTCAAAATAGGGAATGCGATCGCCTTTGGCATCGTAAAAAGCTCCACTTCTAGAGAGCGAGACAGTGCCCGTCAGATCGACATTGCCCGATCGGCCAGAAACCGTCTGCTGAGCGTTAAAGCTTAGAGCATCATCCGTGTTTGTTAAACCGCTACCGACGCCCACTTCAGTAACAGCAGTTAGCCTTTCCTCAGTTGGCCGACGAGTAATAATATTAACCACGCCACCTGTAGCCTGAGCGCCGTAGATTGCGGTAGACCCCCGCACTACTTCAATGCGTTCGATCGCACTGGGATCGATGTTTCTAAATTCTCTGCCAAACGATTGAAGATTAGTTGTTTGCGGCACGCCGTCAATCAGAACGGAAACGTCGCGCCCCCGCAAAGTTTGTCCATAAGTGCTAGTTTGTTGAGTCGGAGGCGCGAAACCAGGAACCTGATTTGCCAGAGCTTCCCCGATATTTCTCGATTGCCCTACCTGCTGCTGAAGTTCTTCTGAGTCTACCACCGTTATAGAGCGCGGCACGTTTGACACTCTTTCTGAGGTTCGTGTTGCAGTGACAACGATTTCAATCGGGTCTCTCCCCGCCTGTGGTGTCCCAGGTGGCTGCGCTGTAGAGGGCAAGGGTTCTCCGGGTGTCCCAGGTGGCTGCGCTGTAGGTGGTAAGGGTTCTCCGGGCGTTCCTGGTGGCTGTGCTGTAGGTGGTAAGGGTTCTCCGGGCGTTCCTGGTGGCTGTGCTGTAGGTGGTAAAGGTTCTGCAGGTATCTCTACCTGCTGCCCTGTCGGTGGCAAGGGTGCTGCGGGTGTCCCCGGCCGCTGTGTTGTAGGAGCAGGTGCAGGCGGGCGAGCAGTCATCTCCGAGGTGGGTTTTAAGCCCAGAATCAGACCCGCAGCGTTAGGAATCACCCGTGCCACTGGTTGACCCCTCTCGCCAATGACTTTGATTCGGATGCTGTTGTTATCTAAAGGAGTAACGGTGACAGAAGCAATTCCCGCAGCCGGTTTGTCTTGACGAAACTCATTTCCCCCTGGTAGTCGCAGTTGAGCGGTGATGACATCAACTTGTAAAGTTTCGCCAAAGCTGGCGCTGAAGACTTGCAGGGGTCTTCCATCTTCAGTGTCTAGGATGATTTCAATGCCTTCTGACGTGGGGTTGAGGCGAACGCCCGTCACCTGCGCGATGTTGGAAGCGCACGCCGGCCCAGCGACTAACGCCGACACGACTCCTGCCAGCCCAAGGCTATTTAATAATTTCTGCGATCTCTTCATTAGTCTTTAATCAAAAATTAATGGAACTTCGGATATGTGGTTTACGTTGCTTGCACAACATGATTTGTGGCAGCGTTACTGCTCTTGTGTGCCTCTTGAAACTGACCTGCAGAAGATCCGGCCCAGTTGTCGGGCGCAGTTCGATCCGATCCTCCCGTCGCTAGTGGCATTTGTCTGGGAATACAGGAGGCGCGTCAGGGCGAACTCCTCAGTCCGGTGGCGCTCTGGACGATCGCCCACGGTGGGCATTTTCCTCGGTTAAAGGAAGTAGTCGCTGGACGCTTAATGAGAAAGTGCCTTAATTAGATAACAGAGCACTTGCATCTGTCAAGAGTTAACTAATGAAAAATTATGGCATCTTGTAATAGGGGGTCTCACCCCTCTATATCCTTGAACACCACTTGCGTAGTATGGTTGATTGTGAGGGCTAGACAAACGATCGCCTAAAATGCTATGGCAAGAGTTAGAAAAGATTGTCAGATAGGCAACCATAGGAGTCAATAAAGTTTTTCAACTACTCTTGACAATTAATATCATCTAGCCTACTATGCTTAAAGTCGATAGCCGTAAAGCCCCTGAAGCTGATATCGAAGCTGGCTCGGACTGAAATCGCCCCGGAGCCATTGCCGAACAGCCCGATCGACCACAAAACGTTAAAAGAAGCGCTCATACCCGAATTGAAGACTCAAACGCGCTGATGAGAGACTCGTAACGCCCGACAACTGTTCACAGAAAGTCTATGTGGAAAGAATTTGGCGGAACTGGTTGGCGTACTGCAAACAAGATTTATTAGGTAAAAAGAATCGATGAGTCACGCAAGCATTAAGGGAAACCAACTCACCGAAAGTTGTACAAATTTAGTAGAACTCCTACAAAATAGAGCGTTACACCAACCAGAGCAGAAATATACATTTCTGTTAGACGGAAAAACTGAAACCGCCAGTTTGACTTATCGAGAGTTAGATGCGATCGCCCGATCGCACGCCGTGCGACTTCAGACATTGGGGCTCAGTGGCGAACGAGCCTTACTGCTTTTCCCGCCAGGATTGGACTATCTCGCCGCCTTTTTTGGATGCTTGTACGCCAAAGTGATCGCGGTTCCCCTCTATCCGCCGAAGCTGAAACGGAATTTAGCGAAAATTAGTGCGATCGCCCTAGATGCAGGAGCAACAATTGCGATCGCTCCCACACGACACCTGGAAAATTTAGAGCAGCTATGCGATCGAGCGCCGCAACTCGAAGCGATGCGTTGGCTGAGTGCAGAGGCGCTTGCCGATGACGGCGAAAAGTGGCAGCAGCCACCCATCCATCCCGACTCCGTGGCTTATCTTCAGTACACTTCCGGCTCAACCTCCACGCCTAAAGGCGTAATGGTGAGCCACGCCAACGTTTTGTACAACATCGAATACATTCATCGAGGCTTTGAGCACGATTCCGAAAGCGTTGCCGTAACATGGCTTCCCCCCTTTCACGACATGGGGTTAATTGACGGATTGCTCAAACCTTTGTATCTGGGAATTCCCTCTTACTTCATGCCACCAGCCGCGTTTATTCAGAACCCGATGTGCTGGTTGGAAGCGATTTCGCGCTACAAAGCTACCCACAGCGGCGGGCCAAATTTTGCTTACGACTTGTGTGCTAGCAAAATAAGCAAAATGTTGGGCGATGGCCAAAAAATGCTCGACTTGAGTAGTTGGCGCGTGGCTTATAACGGCGCAGAACCGATCCACAAAGAAACCCTAGAGCGATTTACCAAAGCTTTTGAGCCCTGGGGTTTTCAGGCGGATGCCTTTTGTCCTGCTTACGGAATGGCAGAAACAACGCTAAAAATTGCCACGGTTCGCAGCGGGATAACACCGACTTTCTTAGCTGTTGATGCTGGGGCGCTGGAAAATAATCACATTGTAGAAGTTGTCGAAGGCGAGGGGGGCGCGAGAACTTTAGTCGGCTGCGGTTTCCCTGAATTTGGCACTAAAGTTGCGATCGTCAATCCCGAATCTCTGACGCAATGCCAGCCGCAGGAAGTAGGAGAAATTTGGGTAGCTGGCCTCACAGTTGCGCGAGGCTATTGGAATCGCCCAGAAGAGACAGAAAAAACCTTTCAAGCATATCTTTCAGATACCAGCGAAGGGCCATTTTTGCGAACAGGAGATTTAGGCTTTTTACGCGATCGAGAACTGTTTATTACAGGGCGACTCAAAGATTTGATTATCATCCGAGGTCGCAACCTTTACCCACAAGATATAGAAAGAACGGCAGAGCGCAGCCATCCCAGTTTGCGGCCAGGGGCGATCGCGGCCTTCTCGGTGGAAGTCGCAGGCGAAGAACAGCTCGTTATCGTGCCAGAATTACAATCTCGCAAAGCGCCGGATCATGCCGAGGAAATTATCAGCGCCATCCGATCCCGCATTGCTCAAGAATATGAAGTGCAAGTTTATGGAGTAGTGCTGATTAAGCCCGGAAGCATTCCGAAAACGACCAGCGGTAAAATTCAACGTCGCGCCGCCTATGCTGACTTTCTAGCTGACAATTTGGAAGTAGTCGCCAGTAGCGTTTTAGAGTTAGCTGATTCGGTGGAAATAGACAATCAACTAACGCGAGAAATTCTGCTGACAGCAGAGTTACAAGAACGGCAGTTGCTTCTTGAGGCTTACCTTTGGCAGCAGGTAAACCGCCGGGGAATTCATTCCCCGGCTAATAGCCAAAGTCGGCTAAGGCCGACTGAAATCGATCAACCACTCAGTAGCTTTGGACTAGATTCTTTAAGAATTTTTGAGTTAAAAAATCAAATAGAGAGTGACTTGGGCGTTACTGTATCGGTTGCCGATTTGTTTGAGGATAGGAGCATTGCTCGACTGGCAGTGCAAATTCTAGAGCAACTAACAGGAAATACCAAAGCAGCCGTCATTGAACCTGTTTCTCGCTCGCGCCATCTTCCCCTGTCTTTTGCCCAAGAACGCTTGTGGTTCTTCGACCAATTGGAACCGGGAAACCCCTTCTACAATCTCTGCGGTGCGGTTCGGGTGACGGGGCAACTTAATGCAGAAGCACTCCGGCAAAGTATTGAGAAAATTATCGAGCGACACGAGATTTTAAGAACTGCATTTGCTGGTGGAGAAAAAGAACAGATACAAGTTATTTTTGAGGCGAAAGTTTTCCCATTACCGCTGATAGATTTGAGCGATCGCTCCCCGGAGGAACGCGATAAAGCAGCGCAAAAACTGTCTGCGGAAGCAGCAAAATTGCCCTTTGATTTAACTCAACCACATCTGCTCCGTGCCAAACTTCTGCGCCTATCTGAAACAGAACATACCCTGCTTTTATCCGCCCACCATATCATTTTTGATGGGTGGTCTTTGGGCGTATTTTTACGGGAGCTAGCGGCATTTTATGAAGGATTATCTAATAAGAATTTAGCCACGATTCCACCGCTGCCAATTCAGTATGCAGACTTTGCAAGTTGGCAGCGCCAACAAATGCAGGGAGAAATATTAGAAGCTCAACTTACTTACTGGAAGCAGCAGTTAAGTGGCAGCGCAGCGGTTCTAAATTTACCAACAGACTTTTCTCGTCCCGCTGTTCAAAGTTACAAGGGAGGTCGGCAATTATTTGAATTGCCAGAGCACTTAACCGAGGCAATTACGCAATTGAGTCGCCGCGAAAAAACTACTCCATTTATGACATTGCTGGCAGCATTCAAAACACTGCTTTACCGCTACACGGGGCAAGAAGATATCCTCGTCGGTTCACCAATTGCCAGCCGCAACAGCAGCAAAACCGAATCATTAATTGGATTTTTTGTCAATACTTTAGTCCTGCGATCTGACTTAACCGGAAATCCCACTTTTCGAGAGTTCCTGGGTCGCATTCGGGAGGTAACTTTAGGCGCTTATGCACACCAAGAATTGCCATTTGAAAAACTCGTAGAAGAATTGCAGCCGAATCGAGATTTAAGTCACTCGCCGTTATTTCAGGTGATGTTTGCCTTTCAAAATGCCTCTGAATTTGCCTTAGAATTGCCAGGTTTAAGCCTGAACTGCCAACAGATTCACAGCGGCACAGCAAATTTCGATTTAACCCTGGAATTAGAAGCCACAGCAACAGGTATTAGAGGGTGGTTTGAATACAGCTTAGACTTATTTGAATCGGCTACGATCGCGCGAATGGCGAGGGTTTTTCAGAACTTATTAGAAGGCATCGTTGCGAATCCATCCGCGCGTTTATCAGATTTACCGCTGCTTGCAGAAACAGAGCGCCAGCAACTTCTATTTGAGTGGAATAATACTCAAACAAATAACTTTCAAAATGCCTGTATTCATCACTTGTTTGAAGCGCAAGTGGCGAAAACACCTGATGCTGTTGCGGTGCAATTTGAATGCCAAAGTTTGACCTACCGAGAACTGAACGATCGCGCAAATCAACTTGCCCATTATTTGCACTCTTTCGGCGTAAAACCAGATGCCATAGTCGGCGTTTATATGGCGCGATCGCTCGATGCGATCGTCGGAATTTTAGGCATATTAAAAGCAGGCGGCGCTTATTTGCCCCTCGACCCCATCTATGCTAAAGAACGCCTCGCCTTCATGTTAGAAGACGCTGGAGTTAGCGTATTGCTAACGCAAGCAGAATTAAAAGCAGAAACGCCAACCCAAAATAATATCTCTGTGATTTGCTTGGATGCAGAATGGCAGACGATCGCTAAACAAAATAAGTCAAATCCTGAGACCGCCGTTTTGCCAGAAAACCTCGCTTATATCATCTATACATCGGGGTCTACCGGCAAGCCAAAAGGAGTGATGGTGCAGCATCAATCTTTGGCGAATTATACGCAGGCTGCAAGTGTCGAATATGGCATCGAACCAGGCGATCGCATTCTCCAATTTGCTTCCCTCAGCTTCGACGCCAGCGCCGAAGAAATCTATCCCTGTTTAACGCGAGGCGCAACTTTGGTACTGCGCGGAAATTCCATGTTAGACAGCATTTCTTCCTTCCTGCAAAAATGCCGGGAATGGCAAATCACCGTCTTAGATTTACCGACAGCTTACTGGCGCGAATTAACGGCCAGACTCAGCACCGAAAAAGCAGAATTTCCACCATCAGTGCGCTTGACAATTATTGGCGGAGAAACTGCACTTTCAGCATCCCTGAATCAGTGGCAAAAATGCGTTTCAGAAAAAGTACGACTTGTCAATACTTACGGCCCCACAGAAACAACCATTGTCGCCACGTGGTGCGACTCTCTCCCCTCTGCGCCCTCTGCGCCCTCTGCGGTTAAAAACTCCCCAAAAACCTTGCCGATTGGTCGTCCAATTCCAAATGCCCGCACCTATGTACTCGATGCTAATTTGCAACCCGTTCCGATCGGAGTCCCCGGCGAACTTTATATCGGAGGTGCGGGCGTTTCCAGAGGATATATCAACCGTTCGGATCTGAATCGAGAAAAATTTATTCCCGATCCTTTTAGCAGCAAGCAAGGCGTTCGCGAAGCGTGTGCGAAGCACTCTCGCCTTTACAAAACAGGCGATTTAGTCCGCTATCTCCCCGACGGGAATTTAGAATTTCTCGATCGCACAGATCGCCAAGTGAAAATTCGCGGTTTCCGCATAGAGTTGGGAGAAATTGAATCCACACTCAGCCAACATCCAGACGTGCAAGAAGCCGTCATTCTGGCGCGTGACGAAGATTCAGCCGGAAAGCGCTTAATCGCCTACCTCGTTTTAAACTCAGCAGTCAGCATTGACAACTCTGCACGGATTAAAAATCTGCGCTCTTTTCTCCAGAAAAAACTGCCCGATTATATGGTTCCTGCTAGCTTTGTGTATTTGGAAGCGATGCCATTAACGCCAAACGGTAAGGTAGATTTTAAAGCTTTTCCCGCACCGGAAACCAACAAGTCAGACGCCGATTTTATCGCTCCTGAGACTTTAGAAGAACAAGTATTAGCTGATATTTGGGCTGAGGTTCTCGGCTTAAAACAAGTGGGAATTAATGACAATTTCTTCGAGTTGGGAGGTCACTCTTTGCTGGCAACTCAACTGATTGCCAAGGTGCGCGATCGCTTTCAAGTCGAGCTATCGTTGCGCTGTCTGTTTCAATCCCCCACTGTCGCCAGTTTGGCAGTTGCGATCGCACAAGCTAAGAGCCAGCAGTCGCGCGAACCCCTGATTTCACTGCCCGCGATCGCCCCCGATCCTCAAAATCGCTACCAACCATTTCCGCTCAATGAAATGCAGCAGGCGTACTGGATCGGGAGAAATAGCTTCTTTGAAATGGGCAATGTTGCCATTCACGGCTATGTAGAAATTGAGAGCGACGAGTTAGATTTAGAGCGGTTTAGCCTCGCGTGGCAGCGAGTTGTAGAGCGTCACGATATGCTGCGGGCGATCGTACTTCCGAATGGACAGCAGCAAATTCTGGAAAACGTACCCGCTTATAAAATTGAGGTTTTGGATTTGCGATCGCTCGATTCAAAAGTTGCCGGCGAACAACTCGAAGCAATTCGCGATCGGCTTTCTCACCAAGTGCTGCCGCTCGATCGTTGGCCGCTATTTGAAATTTGCGCTTCGCAAATGAACGATCGCATTCGCTTGCATCTCAGCATTGACGCTTTGTGCATAGATGGCTGGAGTTTTCAAATTTTGTTTGGTGATTTGGTCAAGTTTTACCGCAATCCTAATACTACGATCGCCCCCTTGCAACTTTCTTTCCGCGACTGCGTGTTAACCACGATCGCCTTAGAAAACTCCCCATTTTACCAGCAATCCTTAGATTACTGGCGAACTCGCCTCAAAACCCTGCCACCAGCGCCGGAATTGCCCCTCGCCAAACACCCGAATTCCTTAACGCAGCCGCGATTTAAACGCTGGAGCGATCGCTTAGATTTCTCAACTTGGCAGCGACTCAAAACGCGCACAGCTCGCGCCAGCCTCACTCCTACGGGCTTATTGCTGGCCGCCTATGCGGAGGTTCTGTCTCTGTGGAGCAAAACGCCTCGGTTTACCCTCAACGTGCCGCGCTTTAATCGGTTGCCTTTGCATTCTCAAGTTGAGGAAATTATCGGAGAATTTGCGTCATTTACTCTGCTAGAAATAGATAACTCAAAGCAAGAAAGTTTTGAAGTACGAGCCAAGCGATTGCAAGAACAACTTTGGCAAGATTTAGAACACCAATATGTCAGCGGCGTGCGGGTTTTACGAGAACTCGCCCAAGCGCAAGGTACAACTGCAGCGCTGATGCCAGTCGTGTTTACGATCGATCCGCAAAACGCGCCAGGGGAAGATTCCTCTATCTTCTCTCTCATTCAAGAATTGGGAGAACTGGTTCACATCATCGGTCAAACGCCGCAAGTTTGGATCGACGCGCAATTTACCGAAACCGCTGACGGGCTTTCTTTTAGCTGGGATGCGGTGGAAGAACTTTTCCCGCCAGGGATGATTGACGATATGTTTGACGCCTATTGCAGCCTATTGCAAAGCCTCGCCAATGAAGAGGAAACTTGGCATAAAACGGTGCAGTTTCAGCAAGCCTTTACTAATAGCATTGAAGCACCCATTCCCGATGTATTGCTGCATGAATTGTTTGCTGAGAAAGTCGCGTCGCGATCGCACGAACCAGCCGTCATTACGCGCGATCGCATCCTCACCTACGAGGAACTCTATCTGCGATCGAATCAAGTCGGTCATTGCTTGCGAAATCTCGGAGTTCGCCCTAATCAATTGGTTGCCGTCGTCATGGAGAAAGGATGGGAGCAAATCGTCGCTGTCTTGGGAATTCTAGCCTCTGGAGCCGCTTATTTGCCCGTAGATGCGGCGCTACCAAAAGAGCGGCTGTGGTATTTGCTGGAAAATGGCGAAGTTGAGATTGTTTTGACGCAATCTCAGTTAAATCAACGCTTGGAATGGCCGAAAAATGTGCGGCGAATTTGTCTTGATACTGAGGAATTAGCAACAGAAAGCGGCGAAGCTTTGGAATCAGTGCAGGAGGCGGAAGATTTAGCTTATGTGATTTATACTTCCGGCTCAACTGGCTTGCCGAAAGGCGTGGCGATCGCGCACCGAGGTGCAGTCAATGCGATCGCTCAGACCAATCAAGTGTTTAATGTGGCTGACTGCGATCGCGCGATCGCAGTCACCGCACTGCACCACGATATGTCCGTTTACGATATTTTCGGCATCCTAGCAGCCGGGGGTGCGATCGTCATTCCCGATGCCACACAACGGCTAGACCCCGCTCACTGGGCAGAATTGATGGTAAAAGAGCGCGTCACCATTTGGAACTCGGTTCCCCCGATGATGGAAATGCTGCTCGATTACGCTGGCGGACGTTCTGAAGTGTTGCCAGATTGCTTGCGCTGGGCGTTTCTCGGCGGAGACTGGATTCCAGTAACGCTGCCCCAGAGGTTAAGGGCGATCGTCAAAGAATGTCGCGTTGTCAGTGTCGGCGGCCCAACTGAAACCACTCTCTGGAACATCTGGTATCCGGTAGAAACAGTTGATTCTTCTTGGAAGAGCATTCCCTACGGATCGCCGATCGCCAATACACGCTATTACATTTTGAATGAAAGGCTAGAAGACTGTCCCGTCTGGGTTGTCGGCGAGATGTGCTGTGCCGGAGTTGGGCTGACAAAAGGATACTGGCGGAATGAAGAAAAAACTCGCGCCAGTTGCGTCACGCACCCTGTCACGGGCGATCGCTTGTACCGAACGGGAGATTTAGGGCGCTTCCTCCCTGACGGCAATATCGAATTTTTAGGACGAGAAGATTTCCGCCTTAAAATTCGAGGATTCCGCATCGAAGCAGGAGAAATTGAAGCTGGTTTGAACGAGCACCCAGCAGTCAAAGCATCCATTGTCACCGCATTCGGAGAAAATCACAGTCAAAAGCGCTTAGTAGGGTATATTGTTCCCCAACAAAATGCTGTCCTTGCGACTGAAGAATTGCGCCAATTCCTGAGCGAAAAGCTGCCCGATTATATGGTGCCGTCTGCATTGATAATTCTGGACGCGCTGCCACTTTCGGCGAACGGGAAAGTTAACCGTAAGGCTCTGCCCGAACCGGATGCTGCAATTCCAGAAGCCAAGAATTTTGTCGCGCCTCGCACTCCTATTGAGGAAATGTTAGCGAGAATTTGCTGTGAGGTTCTCGGCATCGAACATTTAAGCATTACCGATAACTTTTTTGAACTAGGAGGAAATTCGCTGCTGGCAATTCAATTAGCAGCAAAGGTACGAGAAAATTGTCAGCTAGAATTGCCTTTGTGCGATATTTTTGCAGGACGATCGCTCGCCGTACTTGCAGAAAAGATTAATGATGCCAAGAACAAAAATGCGGTCGTTGAAGAACCCGCGATCGTTCCCGTTTCGCGATCGGCGTACCGCAGGTCACTGTCATCTTTGCGCTAACCACAAATCAGTGATGAGTCATGAGTTAGCAGCCAATAATATCATGTCTGTTCGATTGACCGTTATTCCTGTAGGGGCGGGTTCGCCAATATCTTTACTAAAAACGATAAATCTCGTAAACCCGCCCCGCCCAAGATATTACCTCATAACCAATCGCCAAATATCGGCTGCAATCCCAATTACCAATTACCAGTTACTAATCCAATGACGGTGCATTTTTCCGAAAAACTTCCAACAGATACTCGCGACTCGGCGAATGGTTCCGAAGAAGAAGTATTTGCATTTCCCACCTCTTTTGCCCAGCAAAGACTGTGGTTTATTGACCAATTTGAACCGGGAAACCCTTTTTACAACCTTCCGGCGGCTGTGTTACTAAAAGGCAGGCTAAATGTAGTAGTGCTAGAGCTAAGTTTCCAGGAAATTGTGCGCCGTCACGAAGCTTTGCGGACGACATTTGCCACTGTAGACGGTCAACCCATGCAGGTGGTTGGTCAGAAATTTAATTTCGGGCTGCAAGTTTTAGACCTGCAACAATTGGCGGAAACTCAGCGGGAAGAAAAAGTAAAACAACTGGCGGCAGAAGAAGCTAGGAAACCTTTTGATTTAACCAAAGGGCCGCTGTTGCGAGCTAGTTTGCTACAGTTAGATGCTGAGGAATATGTCTTGCTGCTGACGCTACACCACATTATTTTTGATGGCTGGTCAATTGGAGTCTTTCTGCAAGAATTAGCAGCACTTTACGAAGCGTTTTCGATTGGCAAACCATCCCCACTTCCCGAACTTTCGATCCAGTACGCCGATTTTGCTATTTGGCAGCGGGAATGGCTTGCGGGCGATCGCTTGCAAACTCAACTTAACTACTGGAAAAAGCAGCTTAATGGTGTTCCCCCCTTGCTGGAATTGCCAGCCGATCGCCCCCGTCCCCCGGTGCAAACCTATCGGGGTGCGAAAGAATCATTCCTCATCCCGAAAACGCTAAGGTCAGCCCTCAAAAAGCTCAGCCGCCAGGAAAATGCCACCCTGTTTATGACCCTGCTAGCAGCCTTTAAAACGCTGCTCTATCGCTATACAGGACAGGCAGATATCCCCGTTGGCTCTCCCGTCGCCAACCGCAACAGAGCGGAAATTCAAGGGCTAATCGGGTTTTTTGTCAATACTTTGGTATTGCGAACTGATTTGTCAGGCGATCGCACTTTTCGGGAGTTGCTCGATCGCATTCGGGAGGTGAGTTTAGGAGCTTACGCTCACCAGGATTTGCCGTTTGAGAAACTGGTTGAAGAGTTGCAACCCGATCGCAATTTGAGCTACAATCCACTGTTCCAAGTTGCTTTTGTTTTGCAAACTGCACCTGTTGCTGCGGAATCAATAGCCGGACTCAATCTCACTCTTTTAGATGTTGAGAATCAGACAGCAAAAGTTGACTTAACCCTGCATTTAGAAGAACAGCAGGAAGAAATTAGCGGTCAGTTTGAATACAGCACAGATTTATTTGATGCAGCCACAATCAATCGGATGGCGGGGCATTTTCTCAGGTTGCTGGAGGGCATAGCTGCCAACCCAGATCGGCGGATTGAAGAGTTGCCGTTGCTGGGGGAAAAAGAGCGGCATCAGTTGTTGGTAGAGTGGAATGACACCCGCGTCGATTATTCGAGCGATCGCTGCATTCATCAATTATTTGAAGCGCAGGTCGAGCGAACTCCCGATGCCATTGCCGTTGTATTTGAAGACGAAAAACTCACCTACCGCGAGCTGAATGAACGAGCCAACCAACTCGCGCATTACCTGCAACAATTCGGCGTAAAACCAGAAGTTTTGGTAGGGATTTGTGTCGAGCGATCGCTTGATACGATCGTCGGTATTCTCGGAATTTTAAAAGCCGGGGGCGCTTACGTTCCGCTCGATCCAGCCTACCCGCGCGAGCGCTTAGCTTTCACGTTAGAAGACGCTCAAATTTCCGTGCTGCTAACCCAGCAAAAATTGTTAAAAATTCTGCCAGAATGCAGCGCAAAAGTCATCGGATTGGATGAGTGGGAAGAGGAACAGAATTTTTCGGAAAAGTCAGGTTCTGATTTTAAATTAAATCAGCAAAACCCCTCTAAGTTAGCGTATGTAATTTATACGTCAGGTTCCACGGGCAGGCCCAAAGGGGTTGCGATCGAACACCGCAGCGCCGTTGCCTTTTTGCACTGGGCAAAAGAGGTTTTTTCGCCCGAAGAACTGGGAGGAGTTCTCGCCTCGACATCTATTTGCTTTGATTTATCAGTTTTCGAGCTATTCGCGCCTCTAAGCTGGGGCGGCACAGCCATCCTGGCAGAAAATGCCTTGCACCTGCCCACTTTAAAAACAGCGGAAAAAGTAACGCTGATTAATACCGTTCCCAGCGCGATCGCAGAACTGCTGCGAATCAACGGCATTCCCGAAACAGTCCGCACCGTCAATTTAGCTGGCGAACCGCTGCCGAATACTTTAGCGCAGCAGCTTTACCAGCTTCCTCACATTCAGAAAGTCTTCAATCTTTACGGACCTTCAGAAGATACCACCTATTCAACCTTTGCTTTAATTGAAAAAGGTGCCGAGAGAATGCCACCCATTGGCAGCCCGATTGCGAATACGCAGATTTATTTATTAGATCGAACTCTCAATCCCGTGCCGCTGGGAGTGCCGGGAGAACTGTATATTGGCGGCGAAGGATTGGCCAGAGGCTATCTGAATCGTCCCGAATTAACGACTGAGAAATTTATTCCAACTCCTTTTAGCAACTCACCAGACGCGCGCCTATACAAAACTGGCGACAGGGCGCGTTATTTGCCAGATGGAAATATCGAATACCTGGGGCGAATTGATAGCCAAGTGAAAATCCGGGGCTATCGCATCGAATTGGGAGAAATTGAGGAAACCCTGAGACAGCACTCCGCCGTGCGGGATGCTGTGGCGATCGCGCGCGATGACGGTTCCGGCAACAAGCGCTTAGTCGCTTATGTAGTGCTTAACCAAGACAAACTTCCCAGCATCAGCAACCTGCGCGGCTACCTGCAAGAAAAGCTGCCGGAATACATGGTGCCTGCTGTGTTCGTAACGCTGGAATCGCTGCCACTAACTCCCAACGGCAAAATCGATCGCAAGGCACTACCCGCACCGGAGCGCGATCGGCCAGAACTCGAAGAGGCCTTCGCCGCGCCTCGCACAGCTATTGAGAAAATTTTGGCAGAAATTTGGGCGCAAGTATTGGGGTTAGAACAAGTGGGAATTGACGACAATTTCTTTGAATTGGGCGGCGATTCTATCCTCAGTATTCAAGTCATTTCTAAAGCCAATCGAGCGGGGTTGCAACTTACACCAAAACAACTGTTTCAACACCAAACCATTGCACAGTTAGCAGCCGTCGCCAATACAACTGGAACCAAACAATCGGAACAGGGATTAATCATTGGCGAAGTTCCGCTGACACCGATTCAGCACTGGTTTTTCGAGCAAAATCTCTCCGATCCGCACCATTGGAATCAGGCGGTGCTTTTAGAGTTGCGGCAACCTCTCGAACCTGCATTAATTGAGTCAGTTTTGCAAGAATTGCTGAAGCACCACGACGCGCTGCGCCTGCGTTTTGTGCGAGGAGAATCTGGCTGGCAGCAGTATCTCGCCAATCCCGACGAGGTTGCGACCTTTACCTGCATTGATTTGTCATCGCTACCTTCAGAAAAGCGAGAAGCCGCTTTCCAAACCGCCGCCACTCAGTTGCAAGGCAGTTTGAATTTGTCAGAGGGGCCATTACTTCGCGCTGCCCTATTTGACTTGGGCAAACATCAGCCAAATCGCTTGTTATTAGCCATTCATCACTTAGCGGTTGATGGGGTTTCTTGGCGAATTTTAATTGAGGATTTCCAGACAGCTTATGGGCAGATTAGCCGGGGTGAAACAGTCGCGCTCCCGCCCAAAACAACCTCATTTAAGCAGTGGGCAGAACGCTTGCATGAGTGGGCGCGATCGCCCGAATTGCAGGGAGAGTTCGATTACTGGTTCGCCCTTTCTCGCCAACCAATTTCTCGCTTACCGGTGGATTTCCCCACAGCAGCCAATTTAGTTGCATCTGAAAAGACAGTATCCGTTGCTTTGAGTGTTGAAGAAACAAAACTGCTCTTACAAGAAGTACCTGCCGTTTACCGCACTCAAATTAACGATGTATTGCTAACTGCTTTAGGTCAAGCATTTGCACGCTGGACAGGCAATAACTCACTTTTACTTGACTTAGAAGGTCACGGGCGCGAAGATATATTTGAAGGAGTAGATTTGTCGCGCACAATCGGCTGGTTTACAGCAGTTTTTCCTGTTCTGTTAAATTTAGAACAACCTTCCGATCTAGGGGCTACTCTCAAATCAGTGAAAGAGCAGTTACGCGCAGTGCCAAATCGCGGTATTGGCTGCGGTGTTCTAGAATATTTAAATCCAGAAATTGCTAAAAATTTGCACAACTTGCCGCAAACTGAGGTAAGCTTTAATTATCTCGGACAGTTTGACCAAGTGCTGCCGAAATCTTCTTTATTAATGCTGTCTTCCGAGCCGAGTAGCCCCATTCGCAGCCCACGCGGAAATCGGCGTTACCTGCTGGAAATTAACGGATTTATTGCCAGCGGCAAGCTGCAATTAGATTGGACGTACAGCGAAAATATTCACCGACGAGAAAGCATTGAAAATTTGGCAACGGGCTTTATAGAATCGCTGCGATCGCTAATTAAATACTGTCAGTCCCCCGACGCCGGCGGCTGCACTCCTTCTGACTTTGCAGAGTTTAAGTGGAGCCAGTGGGGCCAGGACGATTTAGACAACATTACCGCAATTTTGGGAGAGCTTTAATATGATCAATGGCAATATCGAAGATTTTTATCCCCTCTCCCCAGCGCAGCAGGGCATTCTCTTTCATTCCCTTTACCAGCCAGAATCGGGCGTATATTTCGGGCAACTGCTATGCGTCTTGCGCGGCGATCTCAATGTTTCTGCATTTAGAAATAGTTGGCAAAAAGTTGTAGAGCGACATCCCATTTTGCGGACTTGTTTCGTGTGGGAAAATTTGAAAGAACCCGTGCAAGCAGTGCGTAAAGAGGCGGCATTATCTTGGCAGGAAATAAACTGGCGATCGCTCTCGGTCTCCGAACAACAAGAGCAGCTAGAAACGTTCCTAAAAGCCGATCGCGCTCAGGGCTTTGACTTGACATCAGCTCCCTTAATTCGCATTGCACTGGCGCAGTTAGAAACAGATACTTTTCAGTTTATTTTGAGCCACCACCACTTAATTTTAGATGGGTGGTCGCTGGCGATCGTTCTTGAGGAAGTTTTTGCATTTTATCAAGCGTTTTGCCAGGGCGAGGAATTGCACCTCAAACGCCCTCGCCCTTATCGGGATTACATCGCGTGGCTGCACCAGCAAGATTTATCTGCGGCTGAGTCATTTTGGCGGCAAACTCTCAAAGGTTTTGCAGATCCAACTGCGATCGCCCGGGGCAATATTGTCGCGGGAAACCGTTTAGAAAGTAGTGGCGAACAGCAGGTGATATTTTCTGCAACAGCCACCGCCGCACTGCAATCTGCTGCGCGGCAGCATCAGCTAACATTAAATACCCTCGTACAGGCAGCTTGGGCGCTACTTTTGAGCCGATATAGCGGCGAGGAAGATGTGGTTTTTGGTACGGTTGTATCCGGGCGACCGCCAGATTTAATGGGTGCGGAATCGGTAGTGGGGCTGTTCGTAAATCCTCTGCCAGTGCGCGGAAAAATTGACCCACAGGAGGTTATTTTATCCTGCTTAAAACAACTCCAATCGCAACAAGTTGAGGCGCGGCAGTATGAGTACAGCCCCCTAGTTGAGGTGCAGGGGTGGAGCGAAGTTCCTCGGAGTTTACCTTTATTTGAGAGTTTCGTCGTTTTTGAAAATTATCCTGTGGATGCTTCTTTGCAAGAGAAGATTCACAACTTAAAAGTAGAGAATATTCGCTCCTTGGAAACAACGAATTATCCTCTAACGGTGATGGCGATGCCCGGTGCGGAATTGACGCTGAAAATTATTTTCGATCGTAGCTGCTTTGAGGACAGTGCGATAGCGCGAATGCTGGGACACCTGCAAACTTTACTGGAAGGAATGGCTGCCAATCCTGAGCGGAAACTGTCAGAATTGCCCCTATTGAGCGCCGCCGAACGCCAGCAATTACTTGTCCAGTGGAACGACACCCAAGCGGATTATCCCAAAAATTCCTCAATTCACGAATTATTTGCAGCGCAAACAGAGCGAACCCCAGATGCAGTAGCTGCTATTTGCGAAAATGAACAATTGACTTACCGAGAATTGAATGCCAAAGCCAACCAAATCGCACATTACCTGCAATCTTTAGGTGTAAAACCCGAAGTTTTGGTGGGAATTTGTTTAGAGCGATCGCTGTCGATGCTGGTGGCAATTTTGGGCATTTTAAAAGTCGGTGCCGCTTACGTTTCTCTCGATCCTGCTTATCCCCAAGAACGCCGATCCTTCATGCTGGCCGACGCAAAAGTTCCGGTGCTTTTGACTCAAAAAAACCTCCTAGAAACCCTCCCCGAACACAGCGCTAAAGTCGTCTGTATCGACGCCGAATGGCAGGAAATTTCTCGCGAGAGCGATCGCAACCCCGCTGTTAAAGTGCCAGCCGAAAACCTCGCTTACGTCCTCTACACTTCCGGCTCGACAGGTACTCCCAAAGGCGTACTCGGCACCCACCGAGGCACAGTCAATCGCTGTTTTTGGAACCCCTACCCTTTTATCGAAGCAGATATTTGCTGTCAAAAAACGTCCTTAAATTTTGTCGATTCGGTTTGGGAAATCTTTGCTCCTTTGCTGCATGGGTTGCCCACTATCATTATTCGCGATCGAGCCGTCAAAGATATTAACCAATTCCTTCAAACCTTATCAAAGCAAAATGTAACCCGACTGGTGCTAGTTCCTTCTTTGTTGCGCGCTATCTTAGATTCCTTCCCTGATTTAGACAGGCGTTTGCCTCAATTAAAGTATTGGATTTGCAGCGGAGAAACTCTGCCGCTGGAACTAGGCCAGCAATTTCGAGAGCAGATGCCCCAGCGGGTATTAATCAATCTTTATGGCTCTTCTGAAGTAGCTGCGGACGTGACGTGGTACGATGCAACTCACTGTGTCGAGAAAGTTCCAATCGGTCGCCCGATCGCCAACACGCAAATTTATCTGCTCGATCGCAATTTGCAACCCGTTCCCATAGGAATTCCCGGCGAGATTTACGTCGGCGGCGATGGATTGGCACAGGGCTACTTAAACCGCCCCGACTTAACCTCGGAAAAATTCATTTCTCACCCGTTTGGGCAAGAAAAATTAGATTTTCTCGGTAATACTCATCAAAAAGTTTTGTTCAAAACAGGCGATATCGGTTGTTACCTGCCGGATGGTAATATAGAATTTCTGGGCCGTGGCGATTGCCAAGTAAAAATTCGCGGTTTCCGCATCGAACTCGGAGAAATAGAGGCAGCGCTTTCTCAACATTCTTCTGTGTCCACCGCTGCTGTTTTGCTTCAGGAAAATGCACCGGGCAGTCAACGCCTAGTCGCTTACCTAGTTCCTAACTCAGGGTTGAGAAATCAGCACCCAGAACTAATTTCCGAACTGCGTTCATTCTTGAAGCACAAACTGGCCGATTACATGGTGCCTTCAGCTTTTGTGCTATTAGATGCGCTGCCCTTAACGCCCAACGGAAAAATTAACCGCCTCGCCTTATCTCACAGGTGCGATTACGTTTCTGATGAAACAGCCTTCACTGAGCCACAAACGCCCACAGAGAAAGAAATTGCTGAGATTTGGACTGCTCTTTTAGGGCTAGAAAAAGTAGGGACTAACCAAAACTTTTTTGACCTCGGCGGTCACTCTCTGATGGCAACACAGTTAATCTCGCGAGTGCGATCGTGCTTTGGGGTAGAGTTAGCGATGTGCGATTTTTTTGCCGCTCCCACCATTCAGAATTTAGCTGAACTAATCGAGGAAGAAATTCTGGCAAAGGCCGATGCTAACCAGATAGATAAATTGCTCGATTTTTTAGAAAAGAGTGAGGGAGAGTCAGCACAAACTGTGATGCTGACTGAGTAAATATCGGGTGGCAAAAAAACACAAAGAGCTCTTTTTCCCTTAAGGCTTCGGTGGGGAAAAGGAGATGAAAAAAGGCAATTTAACAGGAGTAATTCGGGATGATTCAACAAACAGTAAAACCCCAAAATTCTCAAGATATAATGGAGCAATTAAAAGCCTCTGTTACCCCACTTGAAGAAAAGTTAATGGAGCTATTCAGTGCCTCAGAAAAGTCATTTTTGGCAGAAGAAGCAATGGAGGAGCGAATTTCTGCCTTAGTTCAAGACTTTTTGTACGCAAAAACCGCTAGTACAGATATTGACTTAGAGTTAATTATTCAGCAGTTTAAGGAAAACACAATTCCCGCCCTTCCTACAGATGTTGGGAATTATATCGATGATTTGACCCAAACCCTTGTTGCTCATTCCATCCACACCTCTTCCCCCCGATATATCGGTCACATGACGAGCGCACTTCCCTATTTTGTGCGCCCGATCGCGAAGCTGTTAACCGCGATGAATCAAAATTTAGTCAAGATGGAAACTGCCAAAGTTTTAAGCCCCTGCGAGCGCCAGACTTTGGCAATGATGCACCGATTAATTTACGATTTTTCTGAGGATTTTTATAACCAGCACATTCAAAAAAGTGACAGCACGCTCGGTATCATGACAACGGGTGGCACCCTAGCTAATATCACCGCTTTGTGGTGCGCTCGCAACGCTTCTTTAGGCCCAAAAAATGACTTTGGTGGCATTGAAAAAGAAGGCTTGTACGCAGCTTTAGAGTTTTACGGCTACAAAGGAATGGTGATAATCGGCTCCAATTTGATGCACTATTCTTTTGAAAAGGCTGCCGGTTTATTAGGCATTGGCGATCGCAATCTCCTAAAAATCCCCACCGATTCCAATCACCGCATGGATTTGGCAGCGCTGCGCCAAACTGTAGCCGAATGTCGCGATCGCAATCTGCACATTCTGGCAATTATCGGTATTGCAGGCAGCACCGATTCGGGAAGTATCGATCCGCTTCCAGAAATAGCCGCGATCGCGCAAAAAGCAAACGCTCACTTTCACGTCGATGCCGCGTGGGGCGGCCCCGTGCTTTTTTCCGAACGTCACCGGCACAAATTGGCAGGCATTGAACTAGCAGATTCCGTCACCATAGATGGACACAAACAAATGTATTTGCCAATGGGAATCGGCATGGTTTTATTCCGCAATCCCCAAACCGCCAAAGTTATTGAAAAAAACGCGCCCTACACGGTGCGAAAAGACTCGATCGATCTAGGCAAGCGCTCTCTCGAAGGCTCTCGATCGGGTGCGAGTTTGTTCTTGCAAGCCGCCTTGAATATCATCGGCCATCAAGGCTATGAGTTTTTGATAGATTCAGGCATTCATAAAACGCAGCACTTGGCTAATTTACTTCGCGAAAATCCAGCATTTGAATTGCTGCTAGAACCAGAAATTAATATTCTTTTATACCGCTACATTCCAGAAACATTCAGGGAACAAGCAGCCAAAAAACAACTAACCGAAGCAGACAACCACTTCATTAATGAATTTAACGAGCGCCTTCAGGAGGCCCAGCGGCAAGCCGGTCACACCTTCGTCTCGCGAACAACCTTGCAAAACACCTGTTATGGCAAAACCATTCCCATTGTTGCTTTTCGAGTCGTCCTTGCCAACCCCCTCACCACTGAAGCAGATATCAATTTTGTTTTAAACGACCAGCTAAAAATAGCAGCAAAGCTTTCCTTAACTATCACAAACAGCGATTACTGCGAGGAAGTGAATCATGATGTCTACTAATCGTTCAGAACGACTAAAAAACCTCTCGCCCCAGAAGCGATCGCTCCTCCTCAAAGCATTAGGCAAAGAGGCAGTACAGGCTGAGCAATCTCAGCGTATTCCCAGGCGATCGCAGCAAAATTCGGCTCCCCTTTCTTTTGCCCAGCAACGGCTGTGGTTTCTCGATCGATTGTCTCCCGAAAACCCTGCCTACAACCTTCCTGCTGCTGTGCATTTGCAAGGGCAATTGAATTTGTCAGCACTGCAACAAACACTCAATGAAATTGTCAGGCGTCACGAAGTTTTACGGACTGCTTTTGCAGAAGTGGACGGGGAACCTGTTCAACTAATTTCTCCTTCCTTGGATTTCGCTTTGTCGGTGATAAACTTGCGACATTTACCAGAAACTGAGCAGCAAGCTGAAATTGAGCAGCGTACTCTTGAAGAAGCTCAACGCCCCTTTGACTTAACGCGAGATCCCTTACTGCGTGGCACTTTGCTGCAAGTTGGTTCGGCAGAATATGTGTTGCTGCTGACGATACACCACATTATTTCTGATGGTTGGTCTATGGGGGTATTGGTGCGAGAAGTGGCCGCACTTTATGAAGCTTTTTCCAATGACAAACCCTCTGGGCTGCAGGAACTTCCCATACAGTATGCCGACTTCGCCAGTTGGCAGCGGCAGCATTTCCAGGGAGAGAAATTAGAAAAACAGCTCGCTTATTGGAAACAGCAATTGGCAGGCGGTTTAGCTGTACTTTCAACGGATAAGCAGCGCTCTCCCGTGCAAACTTTCCGAGGATCGCAGCAATCTTTTGTGATTTCTGCTTCTTTAACTGAAAGGCTGAAAACCCTCGCCCAGCAACAAGATATCACCCTATTCATGACGTTGTTGGCAGCATTTCACTCCTTGCTATCCTGCCACATAAAGCAGGATAACCTCGCGATTGGCTCTCCCATTGCCAATCGCAACCGCCTTGAATTAGAGGAACTAATTGGTTTTTTTGTCAATACTTTAGTGTTGCGAATTGACACCGCAGGTAATCCAACTTTCCGCGAACTACTCGGTCGAACACGCGAGGTAGCGTTAGCAGCTTACGCTCACCCGGATGTTCCTTTTGAAAAGCTTGTGGAGGAATTGCAGCCGGAGCGAAATCTCAGCTATAACCCGCTGTTTCAAGTGTGGTTTGTACTCCAGAATGCACCCATGCCACCCCTGGAGTTAGCTGGTTTGACCTTGAGCATTCTGGAATCCGATGTCGGTATGTCGAGACACGACTTAAGCCTCACTCTCTGGGAGGTTTCAGAAGGAATTCAAGGCTTATTTGACTACAAAACAGACTTATTTGAGGCTGCGACTATTGCCCGAATGGTGAGAGGTTTTCAAATCCTCCTCAACCAGGTAGTCATCCAGCCAGATATCAGGATCGACGACTTGGCAGAAATTCTTGCCGAAGCAGAAAGGCAGCACCAAATCGAGCAGCAAAAACAAATTCAGATTTCGGGAATTCAAAAATTAAAAATGGCTAAACGCAAAGTTATGAAAAGTTTAAAATGATGGCTCATATCAAATCTGTTAGCATCGGAATTATTCCTATCTCTCTTCTCGACATCTGCGTGAATCAGCGTCAATCCCTTGTCATCTGCGGTTAATAAATTCTCTTTTTTTGACCGCAGATACAGGCAGATTAACACAGATTAACGCAGATGAATTAGATGGATTCCGGTTGCACCATCTGTGATTGTTGACTGTTGACTGAATTTTACTATGCCGATGCTACCGGAATTGATCTCCATCTCTCAGGTTTTTTCGGGAAAAAGGGATAAAATCCTCACCAAACCAAAAACTATGACAAATACAGAAACAAAGAATCTCAATTCCCAAAAGTTAGGATCGGTTAGGCGCAAAGCCGTCAGCCTCTCCTCAGAGGAATTAGTCAAAACCGCCTACCTCCAGCCGGAAAACCTTCTACCTCTAGTTGTTCAGCCAACAGTAGAAAAATTAAATCTCGCAGGTTGGGCACAGAACAATCGCTCATCAATTGAAAAGCAGTTATGGAAGCATGGAGGAATACTTTTTCGAGGCTTTGAAGTCGCCGGGGTGAATGGTTTCGAGCAGTTTATTCAAACTATTGCTGGCGACTTGTTGGAATATTCTTTTCGCTCGACTCCGCGCAGTCAGGTGAGCGGAAATATCTACACCTCCACCGAGTATCCTGCCGAGCAATTCATCCCCCTGCACAATGAAATGGCTTATTCTCGAAATTGGCCGCTGAAAATCGCTTTTTTCTGCGTCAGGAAAGCAGAAGAGGGAGGAGAAACTCCGATTGCTAACAGCCGCAAAGTGTTTGAAAGCCTGGATTCAAAGATTAGAGAAACGTTTGCCCAGAAAAAGGTTATGTATGTGCGAAATTACGGCGGTGGCGTAGATTTACCCTGGCAAAATGTCTTCAATACTGATAGCAAAATTGAGGTAGAAGAGTATTGCAAAAAAGCGGGAATTGAGTTAGAATGGAAAAGTGGCGATCGCTTGAGAACTCGGCAAATATGTCAAGCTATCGCTCAGCACCCAAAAACGCAGGAAATGGTGTGGTTTAATCAAGCTCACCTCTTCCACATTTCCAATCTCGAACCCGCCGTTCGCAAAGAGCTTTTAACTTCTTTTAAGCAGGAAGATTTACCCCGCAATGCTTATTACGGCGATGGCTCGCCCATTGAAGATTTTATCTTAGACGAAATTCGTCGCTGCTATCAGCAAGAAACGATTGTTTTCCCTTGGGAAGAAGGAGATGTCTTGCTGTTAGATAATATGCTAGCCGCGCACGGACGCACGCCATTTTCTGGTTCGCGTCGGGTTGTTGTTGGTATGGCAGAAGGGTTTAGCTGTCAAGATATTTAGGCTTATTAAAGGAACTTTAGAAATGCAAAACGAAACAATCGAAGGGTTTAGACTCTCTCCACAGCAACGGCATCTGTGGGGGTTACAGCAAAATAAAAGCCAACAGACTTATCGCGTTCGAGGTGCAATTTTAATTACCGGAAACCTCGATCGAGAGATTCTTAAAAAGGCGCTGCAAAATGTCGTAAATCGGCACGAAATCCTGCGGACTAGCTTTCACTGCTTGCCTGGGATGACACTACCCCTGCAAGCGATCGCCAGCACTGGTGAAGTTCCTATCTCGGAACACAATCTCAGCGGTTTGTCTCCCGAAGAACAAGAAGCTAAAATCGCAGCGCTTTTTGAGCAACTAAACCTGCTTCCTTTTGATTTTGAGCGCGGCCCACTTTGGCACATCTCTTTAGTCACTCTGGCCCAAGACAAGCACCTATTGCTGGCGAACTTCTCTGCCTTAATTGCAGATAGCGTCACCATGAAAAATTTTACCCGCGAACTCAGTCTTTCCTACTCAGCTTATACGTGCCAAGAAGAACCAGCCGATGAGCCAATGCAATATGCCGATATTGCTGAGTGGCAAAATGAGTTACTCGAATCAGAAGAAACGGCAATCGGCAAAGAATACTGGCGAAAGCTGAACCTTGAATCTTGGGATTTATTAACGCTTCCTTGGGAAAAGAAGAATACAGAAGCGGAATTTAAGCCGCTAGTAGAAAGGGTGGAAATTCGAGGTGATTTGTTGAACAGCCTGGAAGCGATCGCCCCAAAGCACAAAAGCGATATTTCTGCCTTCCTGCTGACTTGCTGGCAAATTCTCATTTGGCGGCTTACCAGAGAGCAAAACCCGATAATCGGCGTAGCGATTGACGGCAGAAAATATGAAGAATTAGAACACTCTCTCGGGCTGCTGTGCAAATACTTACCCCTACGATGCCCAGTGCAAGACGAGTTAAATTTCTCACACGCGAGGCAGCAAGTTGAGCTTAATCTCAACGAGATGTACAACTGGCAAGAATATTTTAGCCGGGAAGAAATCCTAGAAAACGAAAAAAGCAGCAGCTTTTGGCCCGTCTGCTTTGAGTTCCAAGCAGAGCCTAAGAACTATGATAATTCAGACGTTTCATTTTCCCTTGTTCGGCAAGATGCCTGCCTAGAGCCATTCAAACTCAAGCTCTCCTGCCTTCGCCTGTGCAATTCCCTAAGCGCTGAATTTCACTACGATTCCGATTTATTTGGTGCGGCAGATATAAAGCGCTTGTCAGAACACTTTCAGGCGCTCTTAGAAAGCACAGTCAAAAATCCCGAAGTCGCTATCAGTCAGGTAGACATACTGAGCGATCGCGATCGGCTGCAACTTCTGATTGACTTTAACCAAACTCAAAAAGATTACCCGAAAAATAAATGCGTTCATCAGCTTTTTGAAGAACAAGCAGAACGCAACCCAGACAGCATTGCCGTCGTCTTTGAAAGTGAACAAATCACCTACCGAGAACTCAACGATCGCGCCAATCAACTCGCCCATCACCTGCAAAACTTGGGAGTTGAACCAGAGGTCGTTGTTGGCATTTGCCTCGATCGCTCATTAGAAATAATCGTAGGAATGCTGGGCGTACTCAAAGCCGGTGGTGCCTATTTACCCATCGATCCAACGACCCCAATAGAGCGCAAAGCGCTAATGCTAAAAGACGCTCAGGTGAAGGTTTTGCTCGTACAACAGCGGCTCATAGAAAGCTTGCCGAAAACTCAAGCAAATATTGTTTGCATCGATACAGACATTCCCACTAATTCTGTCTCTTACACGCCTCGCGCCTCTTCTGACAATTTAGCTTACCTCATCTATACTTCCGGTTCCACTGGCACGCCCAAGGGAGTCGCGATCGAACATCGGCAACTGCTCAATTACCTGTACGCTATTCAGGAAAGATTAAACCTGCCATCTGGTGCCAGTTTCGCCACCGTTTCCACCTTCGCCGCCGACTTAGGAAACACAGCGATTTTCCCCGCCCTTTGTTTCGGCGGTTGCCTGCATATTATCTCCCAAGAACGCGCCACCGATCCAGAGGCACTGGGTGAATATTTCTGTCGCCATCCCATCGACTGCCTCAAAATAGTTCCCTCTCATCTAGCCGCCCTTTTAAACTCCTCTCAACCCAAGTCAATTTTGCCTGGAAAACGGCTTATTTTAGGAGGGGAATCTGCCAATTGGAGCTTAATTGAAACACTTCGCAATCTTGCTCCTACTTGCTCAGTATTCAATCACTACGGCCCAACAGAAACAACTGTAGGTGTCCTGACTTATCAAGTCGAGTTTGATAAAATAGGGTGCGATTTTGACACAGTTCCACTCGGTCTTCCGATTGCCAACACTCAGATTTATATCTTGGATTCTTACTTGCAGCCGGTGCCGATAGGCGTACCTGGTGAACTGTACATCGGCGGTGATAATTTGGCACGCGGATATCTTAATCGCCCTGAATTAACCGCAGAAAAATTTATTCGCAATCCATTTGACACGCAAGCAAAAACACGACTGTACAAAACGGGTGATTTGGCTCGCTATTTGCCAGACGGAAACATCGAATTTATTGGGCGAATTGACAGTCAAGTAAAAATCCGGGGTTTCCGCATTGAATTGGGAGAAATTGAGGCAGCGTTAGGGCAGCATCCAGATATCGTGCAGGCTGTAGTTATGGCGCGGGAAGACGAGATGTCACAAAAGCGCCTCGTGGCTTATTTGATTTCTGAGCAGAAACCAGCACCAAGCAGCAGCGAACTTCGCCGTTTTTTAGCGACAAAATTGCCTGAGTACATGGTGCCTTGGGCTTTTGTAATGCTCAAAAGTTTGCCTTTAACTCCTAATGGAAAGATCGATCGGCGATCGCTGCCAGAACCTGACGAAATGCGACCGGAGTTGACAGCAAACTTTGTCGCGCCTCGCACAAATATCGAGGAAGTTTTAGCCGCTATCTGGGCTGAAGTTCTCAAACTTGAAAAAGTGGGCATTTACGACAACTTTTTTGAATTAGGAGGGCATTCCCTATTAGCAACTCAAGTAATTTCCAGAGTGCGCCAAGCATTTCAGGTCGAGTTGCCTTTGCACCGTTTATTTGAGTCTGCCACAGTCGCCGATTTTGCTGTAGCGATCGCGCAAAAGCAAGCCGAACAAACAGACAGTGAAATGCTCGCTCAAGTTTTAGCAGACCTCGATCAACTGTCAGAAGCACAAATACAGGAAATTCTCGCCCAACAAGGAGTCAGCAAATGAGTGATTTAATCGAACGCATCGCGGCTCTTTCTCCCCAAAAGCGCGAGTTGCTGTTGCAGCGGCTCAACCAGAAAAAAGAAAGCGTTTCGCTAGATAAAATTCAGCCTCAAAGTCGAGAGTCTAACACTTTTCCTCTGTCGTTTGCTCAGCAGCGGTTGTGGTTTTTTGAGCAACTAACTCCAGGCAACTTTACCTATCACATCGTCGCCGGCGTGCGTTTGACGGGAACACTCGACGCAAGATCCCTCGATCGCAGTCTCAACGAACTTGTCAAGCGTCATGAAGTTTTGCGAACGGCTTTTAAGACAATAAACGGGCAACCCGTTCAGGCGATCGCTTCCAATCTGGAATTGAAAATTTTAGAAATAGATTTGCGATCGCTTCCTGAAACTGAACGATCTCGCGAAATTGAACGGTTGATCGCCGCAGAAGCAAAGCTTGCTTTCGATTTGTCACAAGCACCCTTATTACGTGCCAAATTGCTGCAATTGAGCGATTCAAACTGGGTGCTGCTATTGAGTACGCACCACATCATTTTCGATGCCTGGTCAATGGGAATATTCATTCAGGAACTCGCCACGTTTTATCAAGCCTTTTGCACTGGCAAACCTTCTCCCCTTCCCGAACTGTCGGTACAGTACGCAGACTTTGCAAGTTGGCAGCGCCAGTGGTTGCAGGGAGAAGTTTTAGAGACTCAGGTTGCTTACTGGAAAAAACAGCTAGGAGGCAATCTCTCTGTACTAAATTTGCCAAGCGATCGCCCCCGCTCGGCAGTACAAACCTTCCGAGGTGCAGTGCATAAATTCACCATTCCCAAAGCAATAGCAGAGGAAATAACCCTATTAAGCCAGCGGGAAAAAGCTACTTTATTTATGACCCTACTGGCAGCGTTTAAAACATTGCTCTATCGCTACACCGGGCAAGAAGATATTTTAGTGGGTTCCCCCATTGCTAACCGCAACCGACGCGAAATCGAGGAAGTAATTGGCTTATTTGCTAACACCTTAGTTTTCCGCACCAATCTGTCGAGCAACCCAACTTTTAAAGAGTTACTGGGCCGCGTGCGAGAAGTAGCTCTCGGCGCGTATAACCACCAGGATTTGCCCTTCGATAAACTGGTAGAAATCCTACACCACAAACGAGATTTAAGTCATAATCCGCTATTTCAGGTGTTGTTTTCTCTGCGAAATGTTCGGACGCCGCAGATAAAATTGCCAGGAGTGACGTTGAGCAGTTTGGAAATAGAACGGAAAACGGCAAGATTTGATTTAGCGCTTGACCTGGAGGAAGGATTAGAGGGTATTAATGCAACTCTTGAGTATAGCGAAGATTTGTTTGACGCTAGCACTGCACGACGGATAGCCGGACATTTTCTAACCTTACTAGAAAGTATAGCTGCCAATCCCGAACAGCGCATTTCAAATTTGCCAATATTGACGAAACCTGAACAGCAGCAACTGCTGTTCGAGTGGAACAATACTAAATCGGAACTTCCGAAAAATCAGTGCGTACACGGCTTATTTGAAGCGCAGACAGAGCGGACGCCGGATGCGATCGCTGTCGTCTTTGAAAATGAATGTCTGACTTACCGGGAACTGAACGAAAAAGCAAATAACCTCGCAAGTTACTTGCAAAAAATCGGTGTCAACCCAGAAGTCTTGGTGGGAATTTATGTCGATCGCTCCCTAGAAATGGTAGTGGGATTGCTCGGCATTCTCAAGGCTGGCGGCGCTTATGTTCCCCTCGATCCAGCCTATCCACCAGAGCGCCTTGCATTCATGCTGGAAGACGCGAAAATTTCCGTGTTACTCACTCAAAAAAAGCTATTAGAAACCATGCCCAAAAATAGCGCCTCCATCGTGTTTCTGGATGGAGATTGGGAAGGCATATCGAGCTGCGACGAGCCAGTCGTGGGTTTACAAAATTCCTCCAATTTAGCCTATGTCATCTATACTTCAGGCTCAACAGGTAAACCCAAAGGAGTGCAAATTTCCCACGCCTCTGCCGTTAACTTCTTGAGTTCTATGCGCCAACAACTGGCGATCGCAGATCGAGATGTTTGGCTAGCAGTAACATCCTTATCTTTTGACATTGCAGCACTGGAACTGTTCCTGCCTATTACAACAGGTTCTCGCGTTGTTGTAGCCAGCCGAGAAGTGGCATCTAACGGCGAAAAGCTTTTAGAAACATTAACAAATTCTGGCGCGACAGTCATGCAAGCTACTCCAGCCAGTTGGAAAATGCTTTTAGCAGCAGGATGGCAGGAAAACAATCAATTAAAAATACTGTGCGGGGGAGAAGCTTTACCCCGACACCTCGCCAATCAGTTGCTTTTGCGCGGCGCTTCTGTGTGGAATTTATACGGCCCTACAGAAACCACTATCTGGTCTACTCTCTATCAGGTCGATCGCAAAGATGAATCAGTTTCCATCGGTCGCCCGATTGCTAACACTCAAATTTTCATATTAGACCGCTATTTAATGCCGGTTCCCGTTGGCGTATTTGGCGAACTGCACATCGGCGGTGCCGGCTTATCTAGAGGCTACCTAAACCGACCGGAACTGACCGCAGAGAAGTTTATTCCTAACCCCTTTGCAGAGAACCCAATTCATGCTTCATATCGTTTCCGGTTGCATCGGAATCATAAAATCGAGTCAACAGTCAACAGTCAACAGTCAACAGTCAACAGTCAACAGTCAACAATCCTTCCGGTGCAACCGGAATTGATATCATTCATCCTTCATCCTTCCTCGTTTATTTTTTCAGAACGCCTCTATAAAACCGGGGACTTGGCTCGCTATCTCCCAGATGGAAACATTGAATTTATGGGGCGCAGCGACCACCAGGTGAAAGTTCGCGGATTTCGCATCGAATTAGGCGAAATTGAAGCGGTACTCAGCCAATACCCAGCCGTGCGAGAAGCGATCGCACTGGTTCGAGAGGACAATCCGGGCGACAAGCGTTTAGTAGCTTATATCGTTGCTAACTCAGAACTCAAAACTCAAGACTCAGAACTTATTAATGATTTGCGCTCTTACCTGAAACAAAAACTGCCGCAGTACATGATGCCGTCAGCGTTTGTGCTGCTGGAAGCAATGCCTTTAACGCCTAACGGAAAAATCGATCGGCGATCGCTAAAAGCACCTGACACAAACACAGCGGAATTCGAGAGCAATTTTACCGAGCCTCGAACTCCCGACGAGCAATTAATAGCAGAAATTTGGGCGAAAGTTCTCGGTTTAGAGCGCGTTGGAATTCACAATAACTTCTTTGAATTGGGAGGTCATTCATTGCTGGCTACTCAGGCGATTTCTCGCCTGCGAGAAGCTTTTCAAGTTGAAGTACCCTTGCGCTCTCTTTTTGAATCCCCTACCGTCGCAACAGTCACCGAAAGCCTCTTGCAATATCGCGCCGAGCAAAAACTGAAAGCACCCCCCATCAAGCGGGCGTCAAGGCAGGAACAATTACCCCTTTCTTTTGCACAACAACGCCTGTGGTTTCTCGACCAATTGCAGCCGGGGAATCCTGCCTATAATATCCCAGCAGCCGTGCGCTTGAAGGGGGCGCTCAATGTAGCCGTTCTAGAGCAAACTTTTCAGGAGATTATCAAGCGACACGAAGCATTGCGGACAACTTTTAATTCCGTGGAAGGACGACCTGCTCAGGTTATTATTTCATCTTTTAAATTCACATTGGCGATCGTAAACCTAAGAGAGTTATCGCAAGCTGAACGAGAAGCCGAGGCAATGCGACTCGCCGCTGAAGAAGCGCGACAGCCTTTTGACCTAACAAAATGGCCGTTACTGCGCGTCACATTGTTACATCTTGACGAGACAGAATACCTGCTGTTAGTGACAGTACACCACATCATAGCCGATGGCTGGTCGATGGGGGTACTCGTGCGGGAAGTGGCGGCGCTTTATGAAGCTTTCTGCAGTGGCAAACCTTCTCCCCTACCCGAACTTTCTGTACAGTACGCCGACTATGCTGTTTGGCAAATAAACTGGCTGCAAGGCGAAGTTCTCGAAGCAAAACTCGCTGACTGGAAGCAGCAGTTGGGTCAAATTTTGCCCCCGCTGCAATTGCCAGCAAAACAACCGCGTTCTGCTGTTTCTAGCGATCGAGCTGAGATTCAAGAATTCCAGCTTAATTGGCAAGTTTCACAAGCGCTAAACGCACTCAGTCGGCAACAAAATGTCACCTTATTTATGACCTTGTTGGCAGCACTTCAAACGCTGCTTTATCGCTACACAAATCAAGAAGATATTGTCGTCGGTACTGACCTAGCAAACCGCACACAAGTTGAGACAGAAGCTTTAATTGGTTTCTTTGTCAATATCCTCGTCTTGCGAACCGATATGCGCGGCAATCCTACATTTCGCCAACTACTCGATCGAGTCCGCGAGGTGACATTAAAAGCTTACACTCACCAAGATTTGCCCTTCGACAAACTGGTAGAAGAACTGCGTCCCGATCGCACCCTGAGTCAGACACCGCTATTTCAAGTTTTATTCGTCATGCAAAATGCGCCCATGCCGAATTTAGAAATGGCCGGTTTAACTTTAATGCCGGTTGCAATTGATAGCGGTACGGCTAAATTTGATTTGGCGCTATTTGTCTCGGAAACAGAGACAGGAATTGTCGGCAGTTGGAAGTATAATTCCGATCTATTTGACAGAGAAACGATCGCTCAAATGTCAAATCGCTTTGAAACCCTCCTCAGCAGCATTGTGGCGCAGCCTGACAGTCGTTTAAACACTTTAGAAATACTCACAGAAGCCCAGAAGCAGAAACAAGCCATGCAAGAACTAAAGCGTGAAAAAAGCAATTTTAGTAAGTTCAAAAGCGTCAAGCCGAAGCCAGTGGCATTGCCGCAAGGCGAATTGATAAAAACCGAGTACCTGCACCCCGACGCACTCTTTCCTTTAGTGGCAAAACCCGCAGTAGCCGATGTCGATCTCGCAGACTGGGCGAAAAATAACCGCGAATTTATAGAGGCAAAATTGCAGCAGCATGGAGGGATTCTTTTTCGAGGCTTCATCGGCCCTGTGGTTGCCGCATTCGAGCAGTTTGCACTCTCAATTTGTTCGGAATTATTTGGGGAGTACGGGGATTTGCCACGCGAAGGAGTTAGCGGAAAAGTTTACGGTTCAACTCCTTACCCAGCAGATAAAGCTATCTTATTTCACAGCGAGAGTTCGCACCTGCACCGCTGGCCGATGAAAATCTGGTTTTTCTGCGTTCAGCCAGCGCAACAAGGCGGAGAAACGCCGATCGTTGATTGTCGGAAAGTTTACCAGTTGCTAGACCCGAAACTCAGAGAAAAATTTGCCCAAAAGCAAATTATGTACGTTCGTAACTACACAGACGGACTCGATGTAAGCTGGAAAGATTTTTTCCAAACAGAAGACAAATCCGTAGTTGAGGAATATTGCCGGCAAGCTGGGATGGAATTTGAGTGGAAAGCAGGAAATAATTTGAGAACTCGCAAAATTCGCCCCGCAATTACCAAGCACCCAAAAACCAAAGAGATGGTATTTTTCAATCAACTTCCCTTGCACCACATTTCCTGCTTAGATGCGGCAACCCGCGCTTCCTTGCTCTCTGTTTTTGGAGAAGAGAACCTCCCCCGCAATGTTTATTACGGTGACGGCACTCCTATTGAAGACTCGGTAATGGAAGAAATTCAGGCAGTGTACGCGCAAGCTGCTGTTAGTTTTCCCTGGCAAGCAGGAGACATCTTAATGCTAGATAATATGCTTGCCGCTCACAGTCGCAATCCATTTATCGGTTCGCGAAAAATTGTTGTAGCGATGGGCGAAATGATTCCTGAATCAGGAATTTAATTCCCTCTCATATCATTTCCGGTTACACCGAAATGATGTTGACGGTTGACGGTTGACTGTTCACGGCCTCAACATTCAACAGTCAACAGTGAACTCGAATTTACTATTCCGATGCTAACGGATTTGATATCATCTCTTCCAGACAAAGGTAACGAGAATAAAGTAGTGCTTTGATAAAGAGGAACAATGCAAACAATTAATGGATTTCGGCTTTCACCCCAGCAAAAATATCTGTGGCTGTTGCAGCAAGACAGCCCTGCTTATCGCATTCAATCCGCTATTTTGATCGAGGGAAGTCTTCAAACTGATCACCTAAAGAAAGCTTTAGAAAAAGTTAGCGATCGCCACGAAATTATCCGCACAAGCTTTCAGCGAAAGGCAGGGCTAAAAATTCCCATACAAGTTATCTCCGAACATAGCTCGGTTTCGTGGAATTCGGTTAACTTAAATGAAGTAAATCCCCAGGAGCAAGAAGCCAAAATTGAACAGATTTTCCAGCAAGAAAAGAGCGCTTTCTTCAACTTCGATCTCAATCCTATTTGGCACTTGTCTTTAATTACACTTTCATCTGAGAGGCATATTTTACTGGTTAGTTTGCCCGCACTGTGCGCCGATAGTTGCACACTAAAAAATCTGGTTCAAGAAATCAGCCGGTGCTATGCCGCCTGCCTTCACGGTCAAGAAATTACCGATGAAGTTGTGCAATACATTCAATTTTCCGAATGGCAAAATGAATTGCTCGAAGATGAGGAAGCGGCGGAGGGCAAAGAATACTGGACTGGGCATAATTTTTCAGCGCTAGCGAGTTTAAGGTTGCCGTTTGAAAATAGATTAATTAACGCGCCAGCTCAATTTACTCCCCAATCTTTTGAGGTCAAATTAGAGTCGGCTTTGCTGGGAAAAGTGGAATATCTCGCCCGCCAGTACAACACCTCACTTTCTACATTCTTGCTCGCTTGCTGGAAAATTTTGCTCTGGCGGCTGATTGACCAATCAGACATCGCTGTTGGCGTGGCATTCGACGGTCGAAAATATGAAGAACTAGAGCCAGCGCTTGGGCTGTTTGCCAAATTTTTACCGCTGTCGAGCCAACTAACAGAAAACTTTTCCTTCGCGGAAAGCTTGCAGCAAATTCAGCAGGAAGAACGCGAAGCATACAAGTATCAAGAATATTTCTCCCACGAATATCTAGGCAACTCTTCCGGCTTTCCATTTGGTTTCGAGTTTGAGGAACAACTCGAAAAGCATTCGGCTAGTGGCGTATTTTTTTCGATTTACAAGCAGTATGCGTGCTGCGATCGCTTCAAAGTTAAACTCTCTTGCCACCGCCAAAATGACTCGCTCGCGGCTGAGTTTCACTACGATCCTATCTTCCTTGCAGACAACAGTATCCGGTGCTTGGCAGAGCAATTTTACGCCTTGGTGCAAAGTGCAGCCAGCAACCCACAAACCGCGATCGGCAAGCTCGAAATGCTGAGCGATCGCGCCCGAAATCAATTATTGGTAGAATTCAACAGCACAAAAGCAGATTACCAGCTCGATAAGTGCGTGCACCAGCTATTTGAAGAACAAGCAGAGCGATCGCCCAACCGTATAGCTGCTGTTTGTGAAAATCAGCAAATTACCTACAGCGAACTCAACGCCCGCGCTAACCAAATCGCCCATTACTTGCAGCAATTAGGTGTCAAGCCAGAGGTGATTGTCGGCCTTTGCGTCGATCGCTCTTTAGAGGCGATCGCTGGAATTCTAGGCATTCTCAAAGCAGGCGGCGCGTACCTACCGCTCGACCCAGCCATGCCCAAAGAGCGCCTAGCATTGATGCTGCAAAATGCTCAGACTCCAGTGCTGTTAACCCAACAGCATCTCATCAAAAATTTGCCTGAAACGAAGGCATATATCGTCTGCTTAGATACAGACATTCCCTCTTTTTCCCCTACTAATTTCGTCTCTGCTTCTGGTGAAAATTTAGCTTACATTATCTATACCTCCGGTTCCACCGGCACCCCCAAAGGAGTCGCCATTGAACACCGACAACTGCTCAATTACCTGCACGGAATTCAGGAAAAATTAAACCTGCCATCAGGTGCAAATTATGCTACCGTTTCTACCTTCGCCGCCGACTTGGGAAACACCGTTATTTTTCCGGCGTTGTGTTCGGGTGGATGCCTGCACATCATCTCTCAAGAACGCGCAACAGATCCTCAAGCAATTGCGGCTTATTTTCAGCAACATTCTATCGATTGTCTGAAAATTGTTCCCTCTCACTTAAAAGCTTTGTTGAGCGCTGATAACGCCTCGCAAATTTTACCGAAAAAGCGATTAATTCTCGGCGGTGAGCCTTTGATGTGGAATTTAATTGAAACAATTCAGAAATACAATCCAGACTGCTCGATCTTCAACCATTACGGGCCGACAGAAACAACTGTAGGCGTGCTGACTTATCAGGTAAAAATGCAGGGCGATCGAATTTCCCAGACAGTTCCTTTAGGTCGCCCGCTACCCAACACGCAGATTTATTTGCTCGATTCGCACTTGCAGCCAGTTCCTGTAGGGGTAGCCGGTGAATTATATATTGCTGGGGCGGGATTGGCTCGCGGCTATCTAAACCAACCAGAACTCACTGCAGAAAAATTTATTTGCAAGTCATTGACTCAGGAACCGGAAACTCGACTTTACAAAACTGGCGACTTAGCTCGCTATTTGCCAGACGGAAATATAGAATTTATCGATCGCGTCGATCGCCAAGTAAAGCTGCGAGGTTTCCGCATTGAATTAGGGGAAATTGAGGCGGGGCTGTCTCATCATCCCTCTGTACGCGAGGCAGCCGTTTTACTTCAAGAAAATGAACCGGGAAATCAGCGTTTAGTCGCCTATATTGTTTCTCAATCAAAACCCAGCATTCAGGACTCACAACTGATTGAAAGCCTGCGTTCATTCCTCAAAGAAAAGCTGCCCGAATACATGATACCTTCTGCTTTTGTGGTTCTGAAAGCGCTGCCACTGACTCCCAATGGCAAAATAGACCGTCAAGCGCTTCCTGCACCGTCCATAGCAGCCAATTTTACAGATACGTTTGTAGGCCCTCGCACTCCCGGTGAGGAGATTCTTGCCGAAATTTGGAGCCAGCTTCTCAACCTTCAAAAGGTAGGAATTCACGACAATTTCTTTGACTTGGGGGGACACTCATTACTGATTACTCAGTTGTTAGCCAAAGTGCGAGAATCTTTTCAGGTGGAATTGCCTTTGCGCGTTTTGTTTGAAGCTCCTACTGTAGCTGGTTTAGCTGAAAAAATCGAAATCCAACAAGGGGGCAACACAGCGGGCGATCGCACTGCAAGTTTCGATATTAACGCTGAAGTTGTTTTAGATCCGGCAATTCGCCCTGCAACTCCATTGAGCGAGCCAAAAACTGAACCGGCTTGCATTCTCTTAACAGGGGCGACGGGCTTTTTGGGAGCCTTTTTACTCCGCGACCTCTTGCAACAAACTCAAGCAGAAATTTATTGCCTAGTCCGTTCTGCCGATTCAGAATCAGCTAAAAAGCGGATTCAAAGCAGCCTCGAATCCTATTTAATTTGGGATGAAAGCAGCAGCGATCGCATTATCCCAATTGCTGGAGATTTGTCTCAACCACTTTTGGGGCTTTCCGAGGAGCAGTTCGGAGTTTTAGCCAGTAAAATTGATGTCATTTACCACAATGGCGCGTTTGTCAAGTTTACTTATCCCTACTCGGTTCTCAAACCCCCTAACGTTTTGGGGACGCAGGAAGTTCTGAGATTGGCGAGTCAAAGTAAGCTAAAACCAGTCCATTTAATTTCTACGATTTCCGTTTTCTCGGCAATTGGAGAATCTGGGATTAAGCTCGTGCGAGAGGAGGATGAACTGACTCCGGGAGAGGGTCTAAAAGGCGCTTACACTCAGACTAAGTGGGTGGCAGAAAAGTTAGTAGAAATCGCGCGCGGTCGCGGCATTCCTGTTAGCATTTACAGGCCAGGTCGCATTTCTGGGGATAGCAAAACAGGGGCTTGCAATCCCAGCGATTTACTATACAGGTTAATCGCTGGTTGCGTGCAACTTGGATGTGCGCCCGATGACGATAAGCTGATGAATGTAGCGCCTGTTGACTATGTGAGCCGAGCGATCGTTCATCTTTCGAGCCAAAAAGAATTGCTCGGAAAGACTTTTCATTTAGTCAACACTCAGTCCTTTCAGATGAGTGAATTGCTGGGCTGGATTTGCTCAATGGGTTATCAAATCAAACGAGTTTCGTCTGAGGCTTGGCAAGCAGAAATAATCAATCGCGCTGGAAATTCTCCCGATCATGCTTTGTACCCGCTAGTCGGTCTTTTCTCCGAAAAAGTTTCGGAATCAGAAATGGCTAAATCTGCCACGCTGCAATTCGATTGCCAGAATGCGTTGAAGGGACTTTCTGGAACTGATATTATCTGCCCACAAGCCGATGCGAGTTTGTTTCGGACTTATTTTTCTTATCTCGCAAATTGTGGCCTGATAGGTAGTCGCAATTAAAACTTGTAAGAGCGCAAAGCATTGCGCTCCTACCTGACTCAATCTCTGGAAAATTCAAAATGAACGAACAATTGCAGCAAAGACACATGAAAGCGCTGATAGAGCGCTACACCGATCGCACAAAAACCTCTAAGAATTTCGCGCAAAAATACCGTCCGGTTCTCGCTGACAATCGGGCTTCTGATGGGTTTCGCTTTCCCGTCAAGGAGATGTTTTATCCCATTGTCGCCGATCGCTCGCTTGGCTCTAAAATGTGGGATGTTGATGGCAACGAGTACATCGATATCACAATGGGATTTGGCATCAATCTTTTCGGTCATAATCCGCCCTTTATTAAAGAAGCCCTATTAGAGCAACTCGATCGCGGCGTACAAATTGGCCCACAAGCAGACCTTGCCGGAGAAGTTGCGGAATTAATCTGCGAACTGACGGGGATGGAGCGCGTCGCTTTTTCTAATACCGGCACCGAAGCAGTGATGGCAGCTTTACGATTAGCTAGAGCGGCAACTAAACGCAATAAAATTGCTTTGTTTTCTGGTTCTTATCACGGTCATTTTGACGGAACTCTCGCCGTTGTAAAAAAGATAAATGGCGATTTATGCACCATTCCAAAAGCGCCAGGAATTCTTGCTAATTTTATTGAAGATGTTTTAGTTTTGGATTACGGAAGCCCTCATGCCCTGGAAATTATCAAAGCTCACCAGCACGAATTAGCGGCGGTTCTCGTGGAGCCGGTGCAAAGCCGCCGTCTCGATTTGCAACCCAAAGAATTTCTCCAGCAACTCAGGCAATTAACAAAAGAATCAGAAATTGCGCTGATTTTTGATGAAATGGTTAGTGGTTTCCGAATTCATCAAGGCGGGGCGCAGGCGTGGTTTGGCATTGAGGCAGATATTGCAACTTATGGCAAAATTGTCGGGGGCGGTATGCCCATTGGAATTATCGCTGGAAAAGCTGCTTATATGGATAAAATTGACGGCGGTTTGTGGAACTACGGCGATGATTCCTACCCCCAGATAAAAACCACAATTTTTGCTGGCACTTTTTGCAAGCACCCACTTGCTCTGGCCGCTGCGCGTTCTGTACTGCGCTATCTTAAAAATCAAGGCCCAGCCCTTCAGCAGCAGTTGAATCAGCGAACTTCGCAGCTAGTTGAAACCCTGAATACTTATTTCAAAGAGAATGAAGTCTCTGTCTGGCTTGTAAATTTCGGCTCGCAATTTCGCGCTGCTGCATCCGTTGAGATAGATCCGCTACTTTTTCACTTACTCGAAAAGCGTATTTTCATATCCGAAGGTCGTAGCTGCTTTCTCTCCACCGCTCACACTAATGAAGACACAGATCGCATCATTCAGGCGGTTAAAGAGAGCATTCAAGAAATGCGCGAAGGAGGCTTTTTCCCGATTCAGCAATAAACTTGGTTTTTGATCTCGCGCATTTTTAACGGACTCAGATTTAACTCACCTCCGAACCTCAATTTTCAGGAATGGAGAACTCGGTGCTCATTAGGGACAGAAATTATTGAATATTTCTACTTACCATTGTCTCTAATGATTCACTTTTATCTACTCAATCCATGTACGCAGCCCGTTGGGGGTTGCGGAATGTGGATTTAAATGTCTGTGCCTTGCAACTGCGCTTTCCACGCTCAAAGATTTATGCAATAAGTCTAAGGACTAATGGCTACTAACTACTGGCTAAATCAATCATTAATAAATTCACCTTCACAGATAATCGAGTCTCTGTTCTCCAAATCTTCTTGATTCCAGACCGCGTTTAATGCTGCGGAACTTAAGGAAGTTGACATCGTATTTAATGTTGTGTTGTAGTATTCTACAGCATTATTAAGTTCCATCTGCGGCGCTTCTTTGAAGTACGAATTAATATCAGGCGTACACCGCTGGGCTTGGTAGTATACATAAGCTTCAGCATTAATGCACATTACGTGATAAAAATCCTTATTTGCTGCCGCAACATCTCCAAGTTTATACAGCGCTAAACCCCGGTTGAGATAAGCTTTAACATAGTTCGGCTCTAGTTTTACTGCTTGGTCAAAGTCTTCAATTGCAAGCTGCATTTGTTTTAATTTATAGCGAACGCAACCTCTGTTATAATAGGCATAAACATTTTGTGGATCGATGGCGAGTGCAATGTTGTAATCGGCCATCGCCTGCGTATTGTCTCCTAGTTGGTGGTAACAGAGACCTCGATTTATGTAAGCTTTGATATATTTAGGATTCAACCGCAGCGTTTCGTTAAAGTTTTCCGTTGCTGCCTCTTTTTCTCCCAAAAGGTAGTAAGCGCGCCCCCGGTTGTAATAGGTTTTATAATTGTGGGAATTGATAGATAGAGCTCGATTGTAGTCTTCTATTGCTTCTTCGTAATTTCCTAAATTAGCAAGTACAAGTCCCCGGTTGTTGTAGATAGCGTGGCTGTTAGGCTTATTTGCTAAAGCGCAGTTGAGATCTTCAATGGCTTTTTCGTGTTCTCCGAGATGACGCCAAGCATTGCCTCTATTCAAGTAAGCCTCGAACAAATTAGGATTGATATCTAGGGCTTGGCTGAGGTCGGCGATCGCTTTTTGGTAGTCTTTCATGTAATAGTAAACCAAGCCGCGATTGTTATAGGCTTTGGCATCGGCGGGATTGAGTTGCAGTATCTGATCGAAGTCCTCAAGTGCCGCTTCATAGTTTCCTTTCTTGGCGCTGTGCAAACCGCGCTTGTAAAATTGTTTGAGGTTCATAGGTCAACTTTCAGGATTGCTTGATTCTGGGGGTTGATTCCTTTGCTGTCAGTTTTGAGTTGAACAACTGTTAAAGTTCTATTTTTTTGCCACCCGTTATTAGATTACCCTTAAATTCATTGTAGGCTATCTACCGGAAACAGGATTTTGGGTTTATTTTAACAGCAGTTAAATCCTGTGGAAAGAGTCTGCACCTCGGCTGGATTTACTTCGTCAGTTCCATTGTTTAGGCGATCGACTTGATCTCAAAAGTCTAGTTTTACTTGCTGCTCTGTGTCTATTGGTGCGGCTGCGATCGGCTCGATCGGCAAATTAAGTTTGAGACCGCTACTGAGTATAAATTGTTGCCAGCAGTCCTACCGAGTAAACTCTATATTTTGTTGACAAACTTCGTCTCAGTATTTGCGGCAGTACGTCTCTACAAACTTTTGTTGTCTAACTACCAATTACCGATTGATTTCCTCTTCCACATAAACAGTCAATTTCTCCAAATCTGGAAGTTCGATCAATTCTTGTTCCTTTTCCTTAACCGACATGGGCATCATCACAGGTTTACGCTGCTCGATCCAGCAACTCGCCAGCGGTAAAGTTTGTTCCAAATCTTCCAAAGGCCTCGGAATTACCATCACCGCGTTCAACTCGCCAATTCGCTCAGCTTCGTACATCCCGGCCTCTACGGCTACTGCTACATCTGCAACTGCACCGCGAATAATTGCCGTGCACAAACCGGCGCCTATTTTCTCGTAAGCTGCCAAGTGTACGTCTGCGGATTTGAGCATAGCATCGCAAGCACCGACCATTGCCGGAAATCCCCGGGTTTCGAGCAAACCGATCGCCTGATGGCTAAGCCGAGAATAACTGCCGCTTTCCGACAGTTGAGTCAGGCGAAAGCCGATCGGCAAAACCACTTCCAAATTAGCCAAAGGTCTAGCAATCACCAACTTAGAAACAAACTGCCCGAACTGTTCGGCAGTTTGAGCTCCAGCTTCCACAGCCAAACGCACATCCGAAATTCTGCCCCGGACGATCGCCGTACAGTGACCGGAACCTATTTTTTCGTATCCTACTAAAATCACTCCTGCCGACTTCAGCATCATGTCAGCAGTCCCCACAATTGCCGGAAAACTCTTGGTGGATACCAAACCCAAAGCAGTGTCTTTGAAGTATTCCTGGCGCTGCGATCGCTCTTCGTGACTGTTACGATCCGTTTGTCCGTCCATCTTCTATCACCCTTAGAAACTTCCCAAAATAAAAATTTGTTGATAGTTTATAGTTTCTCAGATGAGAAGACAGACTGCACGAGCTACAAGACACAGATTGCTGCGGCAAGGCCTTACAAATTGCTGAGCTACCAATAATATGAGATTACCTATTTATATTTGATCTTTCTGCCTTCAGCATAGCTGCCTTTTACGGAAATGACGGCTACCCGGAACCGCCCGATAGAGTTTGGCCGTTTTCCTCCGGTCGATTAAAAGCTTGCCGGTGCGGAAACAGCGTCCCCAACAGCCGATTGATGTGAGCTTGACCGTACAGAATAGTTGGCGTTTCCCCTGGTTGGGGCGGCTCTGTGGCGGTGGATTCCGGCGGCTCTGGGGCAGTCTCCGGCGCAGTTTGAGGCGGTGTTTGGGCGGGTTGTGGCGGCTCGATCGGCTCGATCGGTTGATCGACCGGTGGCGTAGTGGCTTCGGGGGTTTCTGGTGATGTTGGCGCTGCTGTTGGCGCTGCTGCGGTTGCTTCTGTTGCGGTTGCTTCTGCGGCGGCTTGGCGGCTGGTATCTCCCATTAGAGAACCTGCTGGCATAATTTGCATTTTGTCGATACAAGGATTGATTAGGGTCGTCCCGGCGCCAATACAGGCATTTTCCCCGATCGTTCCCGCACCTACCACCAGCACCCCTGCACCCAGAATAACGCCCGCCCCGATTTCCAGAGTACCTTCACGGGCGTGAAGGATAACTCCCATACCGATACAGGCACCGGCGGCGATCAAGATCCGGCTGCCCGGATCTGCTTGCAGGATTGCTCCAGGGGCGATCGCCGCACCCTCATTCACAACTACATCGCCACTCATCAAAATCTGAGAGTTGCTACTTAATTGCAGTGGCGATAAATACATTCGACTTCACCATGAAAGGAGCTATTTTTTTCGATAAAACGACTTTAAATTATGGGTTTTCTCGACTGATAAATTTAACCATGTCAATCTAAGAAACGATAATTTACTAATACTGAGAAGCTTGATGCTTTAACGTTTTATAGAAACTTTTAGAAGATTCTAGATTTTGACCAACATTTGTCAATCGAGCTTTTTAACTATCTCAAATCCAACTTCAATCCGCTGGGGTTTCTCCCGTTGGCCCCAGTGCGAGGGCTTAACGGAAGAAACAGGCTAATTACCAGGCAAATTAAGGTCGTTGGATAATTTCTTCGAGTACCCGGCGCTTCGCCTTGGAGTCGATGCCCAGCAAGCGGACGTACTCGCCGCTGTGTTCTTTGAGACAGCTTTCGAGGGCAGAAATCACTTCGGATTCGCGGTTGGATGCGATCGGGGCGCAACTGTTCCAAGAACCGGTGCGGAAACGGCGCGCGTCGGCGTGTTCCGTGCCAATTTTGTAGCCTTGGGAAAGCAGGTTGCGGATTTGGTCGATCGTCTTGCCGGTCAAACTTCCGTTGCTGGCCGAACCAGTCGAAGCTGCTTTGTATCCCGATGTTGCTGCAGGCTTAGATGTTCCTGCCGGCTTAGCCGATTGACCAACCGGGCCGTCGGGACGCTGAATAATTTCTTCAACTATGCGTCGCTTAGCTTTCGGGTCAATCCCGATCAAGCGCACGTACTCGCCCTGGTACTCGTTCATCACAGCTTCCAAAGCGGCGATCGCCTCAGATTCGTTTCTCACTTGCAGCGAAGCCCCGCTTTGCCAAGAACCGGTGCGGAAGCGGCGCGCGTCGGCGTGTTCCGTCCCCACCTTGTAGCCTTGAGCTAGCAAGCCGCGAACCTGAGCCACTGTTTCGGCACTCAATTTTCCGCTTGACACGGAACCGCTATTGTGGTATGAAGCTTGTTGTGCAACTTTACCGTTAGATTGGTGAGTTTTCGCACCGTTAGAACCGTTAGAGCCGTTGTCTCCCGGTCTTTGGACGATTTCTTCTAGTACGCGGCGTTTGGCTTTGGTGTCAATCCCGATCAAGCGGACGTATTCTCCTTGGTGTTCAGCCATGCAAGCTGACAAAGCGGCGATTACTTCAGAGTCGCGCTTTGAGGAAATCGGGCCGCAAGTACGCCAAGAACCGGTACGGAAGCGGCGCGCGTCGGCGTGTTCGGCTCCCACGCTGTATCCTTGGGCTAGTAAATTGCGGATGCTATCGGCAAGAGTTGAACTCAATTGGGTGCCGGCATGGGTAGAATATTTGGTTTGAGTCATATTGGGGTTTTTAGTTTGCTCGTTGCGAATTGGTGCTAGACAGGCGATGTTCTCAGCGCAGCGATAACCCGTTCTCAGAGCGTCATTGATGCCGATGACATGGGTCGCAAATTGAACGTCAGAATCTAGAACGTCAGGCAAGCGATCGGCTTGCTTCTGATTAGTGATGATGGCTCCCGAAGGTACGTACTTACCTTCGGGAATCTCCACATCTTTAATTAGTACGTGCATCATGACAATGCAGCCGTTGCCCACTCTGGCATTGAACACCGTAGAGCGAAAGCCGATAAAGCAGTCGTCGCCCACGTAGGCAGGGCCGTGAATTAAACTCATGTGGGTGAGGGAAGTATTCTTCCCCACCCACACAGAATAGGATTTGTCGTCGTCTCCTGTGACTCGGCCTTTTTCTAGGCCGTGAATCACTACTCCGTCTTGAATGTTGCTTCCTTCTCCGATATAAAAAGGAGTGCCTTCATCGGCGCGGATAGATGTCCCGGGGGCAATCATCACATTAGAACCGATATGCACATCCCCAATAATGTTAGAAAAGGAATGTACGAAGGCGGTATCGTGAATTTTGGGCTCAGCCAAGTTTTTCGACCAAGGCGTCGGGGGAGCCGCAACGTTGCGGACTGCCATAAATTAAGTTCTCCTAAGCTGAAAAATTTTTTGTTAGTTGTTAGTTGTCAACTGTTCACTGTTAGCTGTTCACTCTTCACTGTCAACTGTTCACTGTTAGCTGTTAGCTGTTCACTGCCAACTGCCAACTGCCAACTGTCAACTAGCGGTACGGGTCGTCTTTTTTACTGTAAATGAGGCGGTTTTCTACATTGACAGTATCTATAATGCCTACTACTAGAGCATCGATCGGACGGTTTTCACTTCCGGGCGCGATCCGGGCTGCGCTGCCTCGGGTTACTAAAACCCATTCATCTATACCAGCACCCACACAGTCAGCGGCTACCTCATAGCCGGGAACTGGCGAACCTTCCTCATCGATGAATTGCAGCAGTAGAAATTTCGATCCTCTCAGTGTCGGCTCTTTTTGGGTACTGACAACTGTGCCGAGAACTTTGGCCATTTGCATTTTAGGTAATAGGTAATAGGTAATTGGTAACTGTCATTTTTACCGGGTCACTTGTCTTTTTTTTAATTAGCTTTACTCAGTCCGCTGTCCGCATTTTAGAGTTATGCGTCGACTAACTAATGACTAATGACTCATGACTCATGACTCATGACTAATAACCAATATCCCATACCCACCTCAATTAAAAATTAAAAATGCTAAATCACAAACCTCGCGATTTTTAATTTTTAATTACCAAACGCCCCTAACAGCCGTGAGCCTATCTTATGATCTGTTGAGAGGGCGAATGCCGCTCACGCCTTCGCGGAACTGTTCTACAGCTTCGGTGTAGCGAATGGGCAACACGTACTCTAAGTTTTCGTGAGGGCGGGCGATAATGTGGGTGGACATCACTTGTCCGCCGTTAACCCGCTTGACGGATTCGACTCCGGCTGCGACCGAAGCTTGCACTTCCGAGACATCTCCTCTTACAATGACCGTAACCCGAGCGCTACCGATTTTTTCGTAGCCTACCAAGGTGACGCGGGCTGCTTTGACCATCGCGTCAGCGGCTTCTACCACTGCGGGGAAGCCTAGGGTTTCGATCATGCCAACTGCAATTGCCATTGGTTTTACTCCTGATTGAATATTTGGGGAACTAAACAGTTAATTTTTGACGATCGCACTAATTTTCGTCCAACGAAATCTATGGGCGCTAAGAACTTAGTAGCCTCGGAACTGTTCTACTGCTTCTGTATATCGAATCGGCAGAACGTATTCTAGGTTTTCGTGGGGGCGAGCGATAATGTGGGTAGAGACGACTTCTCCGCCATTCACCCGCTTGACGGATTCGACTCCGGCTGCGACTGAGGCTTGGACTTCCGACACGTTGCCGCGCACAATTACGGTGACGCGGGCGCTGCCGATTTTTTCATAGCCCACGAGGGTAACGCGGGCAGCTTTGACCATAGCATCGGCAGCTTCCACAACAGCGGGAAAACCTTTTGTCTCAATCATTCCCACGGCAATTGACATTTTTGAATCTCCTTTGAGGATGAGCGAAATTACCGTTACAAATCTTTGAGAAATCTAAAAATTTGGACGGGGAGGCCCACATTTTTTAGTAAGGCAGTGTAAAGCTTCCTATCCTATAAGAATAGGGGAAGCTGTCCACCTTGACAATATAAACTAACATCATAATGTTTAATAACAAAAATTAAAATTTTTTATGTTACTTAAACTAATTTAATATTTATTTAATAATCTTAATATTGAGAGAGGTAGATACCGAGAGCGAGAGGGGATTAAAGTAAGTAAGAATACTCATAAAGTAGAGTCCGGTATGTGAAGCAAGAGCTGATAACTGCCGGGAAACTTGGGGATTTCAAAAGGGGGATCGCAGGGAAATCGGCAAAAAAGGCAGTCTTGGCCTATCGGCAGGCATTTTTTTCTTTGAGTGCCTCGTCTGCTCAGCCTGTAATTTTGTATTGAGATAATTATCAGTTTTGATGCTTTAATGTATAGTTAATCTGGAGTGCAAATTATTTTGCCACAACTATACGATCGGGGTTAGTCAAAGTTTTAGGGTCTCGCGCGATCTACCGCGACTGTTTTTTGTATAAAGGCAGCCGGTAATTTGAAGTTTAAGGGATAAATTAAATGACTCAATTTCTCCTCCAAGCCTGTTGGTGGGTACCTTTATATGGCTTAATAGGCGCAATTTTAACTTTGCCGTGGTCTACGGGAACAGTTCGCAGAACAGGGCCCAGACCGGCCGCTTACTTCAATTTGTTGATGACTGTGTTGGCTTTCATACACGGGTCAATTATTTTTACAGCGACTTGGGATCAACCGCCCCAACAGTTGCTCGTCCACTGGGTACAAGCAGCCGATTTAGATTTGTCTTTTGCAATAGAAATCTCCACCGTCAGCGTCGGAGCAATGGAGTTAGTTACAGTTCTGAGTTTGCTAGCACAAATTTACGCTCTAGGCTACATGGAAAAAGACTGGGCGCTAGCTCGATTTTTTGGGCTGATGGGTTTTTTTGAAGCGGCAATTAGCGGCATTGCCATTAGCGACTCGCTGCTTATAACTTACGCTTTGTTGGAAGTGCTGACGCTTTCAACTTACTTGCTAGTCGGGTTTTGGTACGCTCAACCGCTCGTAGTAACAGCCGCTAGAGATGCGTTTTTAACCAAGCGTGTAGGAGACGTGCCACTGCTGATGGGAGTAGTGACGCTTTCAACTTTAGCGGGAAGTTTGAATTTTTCCGATTTGGAAACATGGGCGGAAACTGCAACTTTGTCTCCCCTAGTGGCGACTCTTTTAGGTTTGGCTTTAATCTCCGCACCTACGGCCAAGTGCGCTCAATTTCCCTTCCATCTATGGCTCGACGAGGCGATGGAAGGGCCCAACCCGGCTTCGATTATGCGGAATACGGTAGTTGTGGGCGCTGGGGCTTATGTTTTGATTAAACTTCAGCCTGTTTTAGCACTGTCGCCCGTGACTGGTGCGGTGCTGGTGGTTTTGGGTGCGGTGACGGCTGTTGGCGCTTCCTTGGTGGCGATCGCCCAAATCGACATCAAAAGAGCACTATCGCATTCTACCAGCGCTTCTATGGGTTTGGTGTTTATCGCCGTGGGGCTAAATCAAGTTGACATTGCTTTGCTGTTGCTGTTCGCGCACTCGATCGCCAAAGGCCTATTATTCATGAGCGTAGGGTCAATTATTACCACAACTAACACTCAAGATTTAACAGAAATGGGTGGGTTGTGGTCGAAGATGCCTGCCACGACTACGGCTTATTTAGTAGGCGCTGCAGGGATGGTAGCCTTGTTGCCTCTGGGCAACTTTTGGGCGATGCGGCGCTGGCTCAACGGTTTTTGGACTTTGCCTTTGTGGCTGGTAATAGTGCTGCTTTTAGTTAACGGTTTGACGGCGCTAAATTTAACTCGCATATTCGGTTTAGTGTTTGCTGGAAAACCGCAGCCGAAAACTCGCAGAGCTCCAGAAGTTGGTTGGCCGATGGCTTTGCCGATGGTAATTTTGACAGTGATGGGGCTGTTGGTGCCTTGGATGTTGCAGCGGTGGCAACTTTTAATTAGTTGGACTGGCCCTTGGGCGCAAACGGGGGATTTTGATGCTTTAAATTTGCTGTTGAAGACTCTGGATATTCCGCTGTTAATGTTATCTGGGTTGATTGGCGTTGCGGTTGGGGTGGCGATTTATTGGTACGGGGCTTTACCTCGACCGGTACGGCTGCCGGTGCCGGCGTTGCAGGATTTGTTTGCTTACGATTTTTATATCGATCGAGTGTACCGCTTGACTGTGGTTTGGGCTGTGGCTTCTATTTCTAAAATCAGCGCTTGGACTGATAGGTATGTGGTGGACGGGGCGGTGAATTTGTTCGGTTTTGCGACAATTTTCAGCGGTGAAGGGTTGAAGTACAGCGGCACCGGCCAGTCGCAGTTTTATGTGTTGACTATTGCAGCGGGGGTTGCTGTGTTGCTGGCGTTGATTATTTGGCAGTTTTAAACTGCAGAGGTTGGCAGATGAATTTTTTGGGGTTTGTCTGCTTTTTGTCTGATGTTATTTAATTTTAAACCGCAGATGAGGGCGGATGAACGCAGATGAACGCAGATGATTTTAGTCTGGGTTTGTCTGCTTTTTTATCTAGTTTTACTCAAAATCAATCGGCCATAATTCGGTGACTGGAACTTCCCAACCGGGCAAAAGTTCGGGAATTGAAATCATGTCGCCGTCTTTCAATACCACTGGCTCGGCTGTCGGAGTGTAAATTGTTATTGTGCGCTTGTCTGGGTCGATTAATATTCCTACTTTGGCTCCAAGTTCGATAAATGATAAAATTTTTTCTCGCAGGGGTTTGAGGCGATCGGACTGAGATTTGATTTCTACAACTAAGTCGGGAACGAGTTCGGCAAAATACCTTTTACTTTGTTTGAGGCGATCGGCTACCACAAACGAAACATCGGGTGCTGTAAGATTTGAATTGGGGAGAATAAACCCGCCGCTGGACTCAAACACTCGTCCGAGTTTGCGGGGTTTGACCCAGTTACGCAAAAGACTCCCAAACTCAAGTCCAATTTCGCTCGATACAATGTCTGATGGGCCCATAATGATAATCTTCCCATCTACCAGTTCTAATTGGTAGTCTAGATGCACTTCGCAGAGTATACCTTGCAGTTGTTCCAAGTCGGCAACGGTGAGGCGAGTGGAAGGAGAACCGGATTTAATTTGCAAATCTTCTCGATCTGTAAGACTTGAGGTCATAGAAGGATTCCACAGACATTTGAATCTATGTTAACAAGAAAATTAGCCGATCGCTTTTATATGTAGTTGCTTTGCGTTAATGTTAAATATAGCTCTAAATACTGTGTAACAAAGGAAAGTTTTAATTGATGCTCAGTGCTTTAATCTGGATACCAATGTTGGCTGCTGCCCTGATTGGGTTGTGGCCCGGTTCAGTGAGTTCTAAAATAGTTCGGAATGTCGCGATCGCCATTGCGGCCATAACTTTTATTCTTTCGGTGATTTTGGCAGTTCAGTTTGATGCCAGTATCAGTCAGTTGCAGTTTGCAGAATTCATTCCTTGGATAGATGTTTTGGGATTGAATTACAATCTCGGTGTTGATGGTTTGGCTCTGCCTTTGGTAATTTTAAATACTCTCCTGACAGGAATAGCTATTTATGCTACGGATGAGTCGATCCGCAGACCTCGACTTTATTATTCTTTGATTCTGTTAATTACAGGCGGCGTAACAGGGGCTTTTTTATCTCAAAATTTGCTGCTGTTTTTCCTGTTTTTTGAGGTAGAATTGATTCCGCTTTACCTGTTAATTGCGATTTGGGGAGGCGAGCGCCGGGGTTATGCTGCTACTAAGTTTTTAATCTATACTGCATTTTCGGGAATTGTGCTGCTGGCTGCTTTCTTGGGCACTGGTTGGCTTAGCGGTGCTTCGAGTTTCGATATGGTTGGTGCAGCGGGCGCATCGCATTTGCAAGGAGGATTGCCATTGCCTTTGGTAAGGCAAATTGTTTTGCTGGCAGGGGTGTTGCTGGCTTTTGGAATTAAGATGCCTTTGGTGCCTTTTCATACTTGGCTGCCGGATGCTCACGTAGAAGCTTCGACGCCGGTTTCGGTGCTGCTGGCGGGGGTGCTTTTGAAGCTGGGAACTTATGGGATGCTGCGCTTTGGTTTAGGTTTGTTTCCAGAGGCGTGGGCGGTGGCGGCGCCGATTTTGGCGAGTTGGGCGGTGGTGAGTGTGCTTTACGGGGCGAGTTGCGCGATCGCCCAAAAAGATATGAAAAAAATTGTAGCTTACAGTTCGATCGCTCACATGGGCTACATTTTGTTAGCTAGCGCCGCAGCTACTCCGATTAGTATGCTGGGAACTGTTTTGCAAATGGTTAGCCACGGTTTAATTTCGGCGCTGCTATTTTTGAGTGTCGGTGTTATTTACAAAAAATCCGGCACCCGCAACATCGATGTGCTCAAAGGTTTGTTCAATCCCGATCGCGGTTTGCCGATGATTGGCAGTTTAATGATCCTCGGCGTGATGGCAAGTGCTGGCATTCCGGGTTTGGCTGGATTTATTGCTGAATTTTTGATGTTTCGGGGCAGTTTGCCAGTGTTTCCCGTGCAAACTTTGCTCTGCATGATCGGCACTGGTTTAACTTCAGTTTACTTTTTACTTATGGTCAACCGCGCCTTTTTCGGCCGCCTTTCGGATGTGGTGGTAAATTTGCCGCAAGTCCGCTGGCGCGATCGCATCCCTTCGCTGGTTTTAGCAATAATTATCGCCATCATGGGAGTGCAGCCGGGAGTTTTAATTGCTTTGAGCGAAAAAACTGCGATCGGAATGGTTGCTAATGTGCCACCGCAAGTTAAAGTGATTGCTCAAAACTTGAAATAAAATATGACCTAGGTTCGTAGTGAGGAATGCCAGTCCTCTCTTAACAGCTTTTAGTCTATAGGTTCGTAGTGAGGAGTGCCAGTCCTCTCTTAACAGCTTTTAGCCCATCATTAAAGGACTAAAGTCCTTACTACAAACTTATTTCTTCGTTCTTCCTTCTATTCAGGCTTAATTAAAATGACAAGTACCGTATTAAAACCATCTTCCCATCCCCTATCCGCATACATTGACATCTTGGAATCAGGCAAAGCTTTACTGCCTGAATCTACGGAAAATGTAGTTGAAGTTGTCGGCATTCTCAAAAGTTACGGTGTGGTTCTCGATGCCTATTCTCGCAATCTCAACTATATTGCAGAAGAACAGTTTTTAGTGCTTTTTCCGTTTTTTAAATATTTCAACGGAGATGTGACTCTGCCCAAACTAATGCGCTATTTGTGGCATGATCGCATAAATTTCGAGTATGCTGAGTATGTTATGAAAACTATGCTGTGGCACGGCGGCGGGGGTTTTGACAGTTATTTGGATTCCCCGGAATTTAGCAGTTTGGTCGAAAAGGCGATCGCTGCTAAACTGAAAGGCAATTTTTTCATGCAGGGACTCAACAAAGCATTTCCTAATTTTTTGCCGGAACAAGTGCGGATGCTCGCTTACTACACCGGTCTCGGTCAGTTTTGGCGGGTAATGAGCGATTTGTTCATAGACTTATCTGATTCCTACGATCGAGGGGAAACTAAGTCTATTTCTGACGTTGTTAATTTTGTCAAAGCCGGTTTAGTAGCCGCCGCCAGTCTGCCAATTACCTACAGCGTCAAGATTCACGGTCAAGTCTACGATATCATTCCGGCGGCGGCTAACTTAACATTTTTACCAGATGTAGCAGTGCCTTATGTAGAGTCAATTTTCTTTCGGGGGACTGCGTTTTTTGGCACAGTTTCCTACAACGCTCAAGCTCATCAAATCCCGGAAGAACAAAGAGAATTTGCCTACGGGGCTTTGTTTGCTGATCCTTTACCGATTGGAGGTGCAGGGATTCCGCCAACTCAATTGATGCAAGATATGCGTCATTATTTGCCGGAGTATTTGCACGAAGTTTATCGCAGTAGCTGTCGCGGTGAAGACGATGTGCGGGTGCAAATTTGCCAGAGTTTTCAAAAGTCGATGTTTTGCGTGACGACGGCGACTATTTTGGGTCTAGCACCTCATCCAATGAATACCTCCGATCCAGAGGAAAAAAAGGCTAATCGGGCTTATTTGGAAGGTTGGATGGATCGATTTGGGAATTCTCGCTTGGATTGGGCAAATCAGCCAACTAACCGGGCCTGTCAGTTGTTCCCCGAACGGTAGAAGGGCGACTGGTTTTTAAGGCGAAATGTCTCTAGAAGTTGCAAAAATATTACCAGCTTTGGCGATTACTTTCCTTTGGAGGGCGAAAGCTAATGCTGGCGATCGCAATGATATCACGTCCAGTAAAATAGCCGTTATAAGGCAAGTAGTGAGGACTGAATTCCAATGGCACTGAAAAAGTGAGCCAAAAAAAATCTATAAGGCAAGATATACATAGATAATTGCCTTACAAACCAAAATATCTCCCTCCATTATGCCAAATCGTGCGTGCATTCTCAAACAACAATTTTTGCAGAGCGTTGCCTCACCTTGGGAGAAGCTGCTGCCAGAAGAGTTAGTCCAGGAGCTTCTAGCGAAGGAGAAGATCACCTACTACCAAAGCATCTACACACCGATAGTCACCTTGTGGGCGATGATATCTCAGGTACTAGATCCCGACAAAAGTTTGAGTCAAGCCGTGAAGCGGATGAGTACGTGGCCCAGGGCGGCCGGAGTCAAGTCTCCTTCTTCTGATACCGGGGCATATAGTAAAGCTCGTAAGCGACTACCAGAAAAACTCGTTCAACAGTTAGTACCAATAGTCACAGAAGCCCTAGAAAAGGAAGTTCCTTTAGAACAGCAATGGTGTGGACGACGGGTGCGGGTACTAGATGGGACAACAGTGTTGATGAATAATACTGCTGCGAATCAAGCCGAGTATCCGCAACACAGTAATCAAAAAGCTGGGTGTGGATGAACCATCGCTAAAATAGTGGTCCTCTTTTCATGACTAACAGGGGCTGTGGTATCCGCTGGCATAGCATCCGAAAGCAAGCAGTGAGATTGCGATGAGCCGTTTGATTTATGCAAATTTAGTCCCCGACGATGTGATATTGGCAGATCAAGCTTATGGTAATTATGTTGATTTAGTTTTAGTGAAACAGCAAGGAGCAGATGCTGTTTTCTGTAAAAAACATCTCCGTAAAACTGACTTTAGACGGGGAAAAAAAGTTGGGAATTGGCGACCACAAAGTCGTGTGGAATAAGCCACACCAGTGTCCCAACCACATGACTATTGAGGAATTCGAGGCATTGCCGTCTAGTTTCATCGTCCGGGAAGTATCAGGGTAAGCTCATCTAATTTGGTATAAATTGTACTTGACTTTAAGGGCAAGATATGAATGAGTATCCAGTCAATATCGGTTCAATAGAATCCATTAAAGGTCTTGTGACGAGATCCCTTTTCCAGTATAAGTGATGCTCGTAGCGGGCGATCGGATCACCAGGAGCGATCGCTCCACCACGGGCGATCGAATCACCACGGGCGATCGCTCCACCACGGGCGATCGACCCGCAGCCTTAAAGATGTCAAATGCGTCCTATAATACTGCTTCAGATCAGTCACGAAGGGTGAGGAAAAAACAATGCAGAAAGGATTCGCTCGTGTTGTGAATCAGCCCAAATCATCGCCGACGATCGACAGGCCAAGACCCATCGACCTGCAAGACTTACAAATGGGCTTAAGCTGTTGTGCATTTAAAACGCATATTGGTATAATATAACATAATGATATTCAGAAAAAGTGAATGCCTGCTAA